>JAODBH010000167.1 GCA_025463865.1 Actinomycetes bacterium
CGTCCTCGATCGACAACGCGTCCTCGCGCCGCGCCGGATCGATGTGGTCGGCCCACATCGTCCGGCTCTCGTAGAGGTGCTGGTCCGAGTCGATGACTCCCGGCACGTGGAACCCCCCGTGGCCTGCGTGGGTTGCGGCGAACGTCTCGCGGTGATTCTTAGCAGGGGCGGCCGGCTCGTCCGCGCGGGGGCTACGTCAGGAGCTCCTACCCGAGCTCGAGGAAGCGGGCCGCACCGCTGCGATCAGCCGGACGTGACGCACGACGAGCAATCCCGTGCAACCCGCCGGAGCCGTGTGTCGGTAGCCTGGACCACGCTGACGACGACGACCGGGGGTACGAGGTGACGATGGAAGCCGGCCGCGGGGAGGTCTTCTTCCAGTCGCTCCTCGACGACGACACCCGGCCGGTTCCCGCGAGCCTCCGGGCGACGTCGACGGTTGGGGCCGACGACCTCGACATCGCGCCCGGGCGGTACTTCGAACCCGAGTTCCACCGCCTCGAGGTCGACCACGTCTGGCGACGCGTGTGGCAGATGGCGTGCCGGGAGGAGCAGATCCCGAACGTCGGTGACTCGATCGTCTACGACATCGTGGACGCGTCCCTCATCGTGGTACGCACCGGCCCGAGCGAGATCCGCGCCTTCCACAACTCGTGCCTGCACCGGGGCACCCAGCTCCGGACCGCGCCGGGACGGGTGAGCGAGTTCCGCTGCCCGTTCCACGGGTTCACCTGGAACCTCGACGGCAGCTTCGCGGGAATGCCCTGCCCGTGGGACTTCCCCCAGGTCGACCCGGCCGGCTTCGGGCTCCCCGGGGCGTCGGTCGGCACGTGGGGTGGCTTCGTGTTCGTCAACCTCGACCGCAGCGCCCCACCGCTCGAGGAGTACCTCGAGGACTTGCCGTGGCACTTCGCGGCGTGGCCGCTCGAGGAGCGCTACATCTCCGCGAACGTCGTGCGGGTGATGCCCTGCAACTGGAAGGTGGCGCTCGAGGCGTTCATCGAGGCGTACCACACCGTCGCCGTCCATCCGCAGCTGCTGCGCACGACGGGCGACACCGTGACCGAGTACGACCTCTACGGGCGTCACGTCAGTCGCATGATCACCCCCGTGGGGGTTGCGAGCGAGAACCTCGACCGCGCGGTCGACGACGCCGAGATCCTCGAGGCGATGTTCATCACGAGCGACGCCGACCTCGCGGTGGAGCCGGGCGCGACCGTCCGACACGTGCTCGCCGATCGGATGCGGGCCTCGCTGCAGGAGCGCACCGGTCGCGACTTCACCCACATCTCCGACGCCGAAGCGCTCGACGGCATCGAGTACTTCCTCTTCCCGAACTTCATGCCGTGGGCCGGCTTTCTCACGCCCCTCGTCTACCGCTTCCGCCCGAACGGCGACGACCCCGACTCGTGCGTGATCGACATCATGCTGCTCGAACCCGTCCCCGCCGACGGCCCCCGCCCGGCGCCCGCACCGACGCGGTATCTCGGGGAGGGTGAGACCTGGGCCGACGCGCCCGAGCTCGGCTACCTCGGGCGGATCCTCAACCAGGACGGCTCCACGTTCGGCCGCATCCAGCGCGGGCTCCACGCGTCGGTGAGGCCGAGCATCACGCTGGGTCGGTACCAGGAGAGCCGGGTCCGGCACTTCCACGCCGCGCTCGACGCGTACATCGCCGCCGGGGACTGAAGGCCTCACCGTCCCGTCCCGCCTCCGGTCAGGAGGCGGTGACGGTGCGGTGCACGATGTGGGCCACGGTCTCGACGATGTCGGCGCGCGAGGCCCCGAGCGACCCGAGGTCGACGTGGAACGCGGCCATCCGCTCCATCATGGCGACGAGCGCCGACGCGGCGGCGATGGGCGAGAGGTCACCCGCCGGCACCAGCTCGGCCAGGCCCTCGGTGACCGGGCGGAGCGAGGCGTTGCGGATGGTCCGGAAGCGCTGGTCACCCTCCTGAGCCGCGAGGTTCCGGGTCCGCAGCACCGCCCGGTGCGCGTCCCAGAAGACGATGAAGTCGTCCACCAGCTGCCGCGCCTTCTGGAGGCCCTGCTTGCCGCGCCAATCGCCCTGGAGGAGCTCGAGCATCGGCGCGGTCTCCTCACCCACCTCCGCCGCGAGCACGAGGACGGCCTCCTCCACGTCGCGGAAGTACTGGTAGAAGGTCGCGGGCGACGTTCCGACCTCCCGGGCGATGTCGACGACCCGGAGGTCGCGGATCCCGTGGGTCTCGAGCAGCAGGGTGGTGGCGTCGAGCAGGCGCCGGCGGGTGGCCGCCCCCCGCTTGCCCAGTTGGCGACCGTCGAGGGCCAGATCGTCCATCACGTGGAGCACGATAGTCGCGGAATCTGACGCCACGTCAGGTCCGGCGCGACGACGCACGCGTCGGGGCGTCAGGCGGTTTTCGGCTCGCCCTCGGCTGCGACGGCCGGCCCCGGCGAACGGAGGCACAGCGAACGCAGGTACTCGGCGCTCGTCCGACGGTCGAGCGCGGCGCCGGCCGCGACGAGACCCTCGGTCGGTTCGAGGCGGAGCCAGGAGCACTCGCCCGCAGCTTCCAGGGCGGTGGCCGACCGTTCGAGGTCGCGCGCGGCAGCCTCCACCCGTTCGGGGTCGACTCCGTCGAGGGTGGGATCGACCGTACCCTCGGCGTCGGCGCCCGCCTCCCAGTGCGCGGCGACGTCCCACGCCGCCGCTAGCTCGTAGTACCCCTGCGCCGCGCCGGCCAGCTGCTGATCGGCGCGGCGGGCGTCGGCCCGGGCTTCGAGGTCGGTGCAGAGCGCGGTGGCCCGCAGCACGGCGGCTTCGACGTCGGCCGGCTCACCGGCGGACGCGTCGAGTGCGGCGACCGCGAGCCAGGCCCACCGGGGCCGCAGATCGCGCGGGTCGAAGCCCCCGGGCGGTGGCGCGGCGCCGGCCGGCGTCTGCGGTTGATCCTCCGGCTGGTCCAAGGCCCGTTCGAGCAGCGCGCCGGCCTGATGGTTCATGCCGTGGCGGAGGCACAGCTCGGCGAGCTCCGCGAGCTCCAGACCCGGCAGCCGGGACCCGAGCGGGGTGGTGCCGGTGCCAGTGACGTCGCCTTCCGCGGGTTCGACGGTCGCGAGATCGACGCCGTCGCGGGCGGCCTGCTCGACCGTGGCGAGGAGCACCGTCGGTGAGAGCCCGAGCTCGGTGGCCGTCACCGCGTTGCGCAAGACCCGTTCGCGCTCATAGCGGTCGGCGAGGCCGTCCACCGCCACCCCGAACGCCGTCGTCGGCCCACCCGCCATGGCAGGAGGATACGACGGCCGGGACGGCCCGGGCCACGGAGGGCGCGATCAGGCGCTGACGGCCGGCCGGAAGTCGACGAACGAGTACTCGTCGGACGCGGGCCTGAACACCGCGGTGACCTCCAGGTCGACCTCCACCGCCTCGGGCTCGATGCGAGCCAGGTTGGCCAGCATGCGGGCGCCCGGCTCCTCGAGATCGACGAGCGCCACGATCATCGGCAGCTGCTCGTTGAAGGGCGGTACCCCGTTCTGGCGGATGACGGTGTAGCTGTGCACCACGCCCCGACCCGAAGCCGTGACCCAGTGGAGCGTCTCCGCGCCGCAGTGCGGGCAGAGCATGCGGGGGTAGTGGTGGTGGAGCCCGCACGTGTCGCACTGCTGGATGCGCAGCTCTTCGCGGACGGTGCCGGCGAAGAACTCGGCCGCGTCGGGCGTGATCCTCGGGACGATGTGCTTCGGGACGAAGAACTCGGTCATGCGGACGCTCCCTGTGATCGCGTCGTCGGCTGCACCCGCGTCGCGCGGCTCACCGGGCCGGCTCCGTGCCGAACACGACCGTGCCGTAGGTGGAGAGCCAACCGCCACTGCCGTGCGCAACCGCGATCTCGGCCCCTTCGACCTGGCTGACACCGGCCTCGCCGCGCAGTTGCCGCACCGCCTCGCACTGGAGGTAGAGGCCGCGCATGCCGGGGTGCGTCGCCGAGAGGCCACCGCCGTCGGTGTTGGTGGGAAGGGCACCGCCGAGTCGCAGCGCGCCCGACGCTGCGAACGGTCCGCCCTCCCCCTTCGCGCAGAACCCGAGATCCTCGAGGTTCACGAGCACGGTGTACGTGAACGAGTCGTACATCGCGAACATGTCGACGTCGGAGGGCTTGATGCCGGCCTCGGCGAACGCCTTCGGACCGCTGACCGCGCCCGCGGTGGTCGTGAGGTCGGGCATCGCTTGGACCGAGTGGTGATCGGACGCTCCCGCGGCACCGCGCACGTAGACGAGCTTCTTGCGCTCGAGGTCGCGGGCGCGGTCCTCGGTCGTGAGGATGACGCAGCAGCCGCCGTCGCTGACGACGCAGCAGTCGAGCTTGTGCAGCGGGTCGGCGATGAGCCGCGACGACAGCACGTCGTCGATGGTGATCGGATCGCGGTACATCGCGTGCGGGTTGCGGCCGGCGTGCTCGCGGGTCTGTACCGCGATGCTCGCGAGCTGCTCCGATGTCGTGCCGTACTGGTGCATGTGGCGCTTGGCGGCGATCGCGTACGCCCCCACGAGGGTCATGCCCGTGGGCATCTCGTAGGCCGACGGGCCCGAGAGACCCATCGCCATCCCGGTGCCGAGCGACCGTCCGCTCGTGCTCAGCTGCGTGTTGCCGTAGATGAGCGCGACGGTGTCGACGTCGCCGGCCTCGATCGCCCGGTAGGCCGCGAGGACGTGGAACTCGGAGCTCGACCCGCCCACGCTCGTGCTCTCGAGCCAGCTCGGATGGATCCCGAGGTACTCACAGGTCTGGGCCTCGTGCATCGGCGCGTAGCCCGCGGTGGCAACGCCCTGGATGTCGTTCTTCTGCAGGCCGGCGTCGTCGAGCGCGCGGCGAAACGACTGCGCCTGCAACATCATCGGGGTCATGTCGGGGGTCTTCGGGCCGTCGGACAGGCCCACCCCCACTACGCAGACTCGCCGCCCCACGGGGCCCCCTTCGCTTCGCGACCGCCGGCCGCCGATCGAACGGCGCGCACCGTATCTCAGTCACCGACGGCACCAGAAGACGCGCGAACCTGCCGATCGACGGGTCAGGTGCCGGCGCGGTCCTCGCCGAGCTCACCGCGTTGGGCCACACGGGTGGGCATATCGTGCTCGAGCGACGCATGAACCTCGAGAGGACGGCGACCATGTCCGAGCTCCTGCGCACGCCGTTCGGATTCTCCTCGACCGCGGACGAAGTGATCGCGGGGGTCGACCTCACCGGCAAGCGGGCTCTGGTCACCGGCGCGTCGTCGGGCATCGGCGAGGAGACCGCACGTGCACTGGCCGCGGCGGGCGCCGAGGTCGT
>JAODBH010000175.1 GCA_025463865.1 Actinomycetes bacterium
CTGGCGCGGCGGCGGGGGCGCCGGCACGACGCGGGCGCGGGCTTGAGCCACCACCCGACCCACGCGGACCGCCACGACCACGTCCGCACCTTCGCTGCGCAGCGAGGTCAGGACGCCTCCGTTGGCCTGCGCTGCGGCCGTGGCTGCGGCGGGTCCGTCGGCAGCGCCGGCCAGTGCGGCGGCGTCAGCGGCAGTCTCGGCCCGGGCCCGCTCGCCGGCGGCGACGCCGATGCGCACGATGGCCAGGCAGACGACACCGGCCAGCACCAGCACCCCGATGACCAGGAGCAGCGCCTGCCCCCGCTGGGCTCCGAGCGTCCTCGAACACCGGCGGCGGGCCGGTCCAGGCGGCTGAGGGGTGGACATGGGACACCTCCCGACGCGCGGCCCGCGGCCGCATGGCTGGTTCCGGGGGAGGTGCGGGGGCGGCCGGCGGCCGCGAGTGGGTGCTACTCGTCCTCGGTCTGGAGCACGGGGGCGACCGCGGCGACGGACTGGCCGTCGTCGAGGTTCATGATCCGCACGCCGGTGGCATCGCGGCCCTGCGAGGAGATGTCCCGCACCGGCATGCGGATGACCACGCCACCCGAGGCGATCACGAAGATCTCGTCCTCGAGGCTCACCATGAACGCCGCGACCACGAAGCCCTTCTTGGCCGTGAGCTTGATGCCGCGCACGCCCTGACCGCCCCGAAGCTGCTGGTTGAAGCGGTCGAGCTGGGTGCGCTTGCCGTAGCCGGCGTCGGTGACGACGAGGATGGCCGTGTCGTCGCGGGCCACGTCGCACGACACGACCTGGTCGCCCGCTCGCAGCTTCATGCCCCGGACCCCGGCGGTCGAGCGGCCCATGAACCGCACGTCGTCCTGGGTGAAGCGGATGGTCATGCCCGCCTTGCTGACCATGAAGATGTCGTCGCCCTCGTTGACGGGGATGACCTTCACCAGCTCGTCGCCGTCGCGCAGGTTGATGGCGATGATGCCGGCCCGCAGCGACGAGTCGTACTCGGTGAACTTGGTCTTCTTGACCTGCCCGTTGCGGGTGGCGAAGAACAGGTACTTGTTCGTCTCGTAGTCGCGGGTGTCGATGATGGCCTGGATGTGCTCGTCAGGCTGGAGGGGCAGCAGGTTGACGATGGCGGTGCCGCGCGCGGTGCGCTCCTTCATCGGGATCTCGTGGGCCTTGAGCCGATAGACGCGCCCGAGGTTCGAGAAGAACAGCAGGTACGCGTGCGCGGTCGTGGTGACGATGTGCGCGGCGTAGTCCTCGTCGCGCAGGTTGGCGCCGGCCACGCCGCGGCCACCACGGCCCTGGCTGCGGAACGCGTCGGGCGACACGGTCTTCACGTAGCCCTTGGCCGACATCGTGACCACGAGGTCCTCGTCGTCGATGAGGTCCTCGATGTCGATGTCGCCGAGGTCGTAGGTGATCTTCGACTTGCGTTCGGTGGCGTACTTCTCGCGGATCTCGCCCATCTCGTCCTTGACGACCTGCATGAGGACACCGCGGTCGGCGAGGATCGCCTCGTAGCCGGCAATGCGCTCCATCAGCGCGGTCATCTCCTCCTCGAGGCCGGAGCGGCCGAGGCGGGTGAGGCGGGACAGCTGCATGTCGAGGATGTGCTCGGCCTGCACCTCGGAGAACTCGAACGGCACGGCCATGAGGGCCTCGCGGGCGGCCCCCTTGTCGGCCGACGCCCGGATGGCGGCGATGATCTCGTCGATGAGGTCGAGCGCCTTGAGCAGGCCCTCGACGATGTGGGCCCGCTTGCGGTCGCGGTCGAGCCGGAACTCGGTGCGCCGGGTGATGACCTCGGCCTGGTGCTCGATGTAGTGGAAGAGCACGTCGCGCAGGTTGAGCGTGCGCGGCACGCCGTCGACCAAGGCCACGGTGTTGACCGCGAACGACGTCTGCAGCGGCGTCCGCTTGTAGAGGTTGTTGAGGATGATGAGCCCTGGCGCGTCGCGCTTGAGCGTGACGACGATGCGGGTCTTGCCCTGCGCCGACTCGTCGTTGAGCCCGGAGATGCCCTCGATCTCCTTGGTGTCGACGAGCTCCTTGATCTTGGCCAGCACCGTGTTGGGGCCGACCTGGTACGGCAGCTCGGTGATCACGATGCGGTCGCCGCCCTTGCGCGACTCTTCGATCTCGGCCAGCGCCCGCATGCGGATGGACCCCCGCCCGGTGCGGTAGGCGTCGTAGATGCCGCTGCGGCCCATGATCAGGCCACCGGTCGGGAAGTCGGGCCCGTGGACGAACTGGATGAGGTCGTCGGGAGTGGCCTCGGGGTTGTCGATCAGGTGCATCGTGGCGTCGATGACCTCGCCGAGGTTGTGCGGCGGGATGTTCGTGGCCATGCCGACGGCGATGCCCTGGCTGCCGTTGATCAGGAGGTTCGGGAAGCGGCTCGGCAGCACCGCCGGCATCTGGAACTCGCCCGAGTAGTTGTCGACGAAGTCGACGGTGTCCTCGTCGATGTCGGCGAGCATGTGCGTCGCCAGCGTGGCCAGGCGGCACTCGGTGTAGCGCTCGGCTGCGGGCCCGAAGTCGGGCGAGCCGAAGTTGCCGTGGCCGGCGACGAGCGGGTGGCGCAGCGAGAAGTCCTGCGCCATGCGTACGAGCGCGTCGTAGATCGCACTGTCGCCGTGCGGGTGGTACTTGCCCATGACCTCGCCGGTGACGCGGGCGCACTTCATGAAGGGACGGTCGGGCCGGGCGCCGAGGTCGTACATGCCCCAGAGGATCCGGCGGTGCACCGGCTTCAGCCCGTCACGCACGTCCGGCAGGGCGCGCGAGACGATGACGGACATGGAGTAGTCGAGGAACGACCGCTCCATCTCCTCTTCGATCTGGATGGGCTCGATCGTGTGGTCGTCGACGAGCGTCATGTCGTCGGTCGGCTCGTCCGGTTCGGTCGGCTCGGTGGGGAGATCGTCGTCAGGCATTTCGTGCTCTCGTTCGTCTGCGTCTGTGTGCTGGCCGGGTTTCAGGCGCCCCTAGATGTCGAGGAAGCGCACGTCCTTGGCGTTGGTCTGGATGAAGTTCTTGCGGGCCTCGACGTCGTCGCCCATGAGCTGGGAGACCACGGCGTCGGCGTTCGCGGCCGATTCGACATCGACCTGCAGCAGGGTGCGCCGCTCCGCGTCCATCGTCGTGACCCGCAGCTCCTCGAAGTCCATCTCGCCGAGGCCCTTGAGGCGCTGGAACTCCTTCTTGTGGTTCGGATGCTCCTCGAGCCACGCGTCCTTGGCGTGGTCGTCCTTGAGGTAGATCTTCTCCTTGCCCACGACCGTCGAGTACAGCGGCGGCTGGGCGATGTACACGTGCTTCTGCTCGACCATGTCCTTCATGTGGCGGAAGAAGAAGGTGAGCAGCAGCGTGCGGATGTGGCTGCCGTCGACGTCGGCGTCGCACAGCAGGATGATCTTGTCGTAGCGGATCTTGGCGACGTCGAAGTCCTCGGCGCCGAAGCCGGCACCGATGGCCGAGATGAGGGCCTGGATCTCGTTGTTCTTCAGCATCTTGTCCATGCGGGCCCGCTCGACGTTCAGGATCTTCCCGCGGATCGGCAGGATCGCCTGCGTGCGCGGGTCACGTCCCTGGATGGCCGAGCCCCCGGCGGAATCGCCTTCGACGATGAACAGCTCGCACTCGTGGCGGTTGCGGCTCGAGCAGTCCTTCAGCTTGTCGGGCATGCCGGCGCCGTCGAGCGCCGACTTGCGGCGGGTGGCATCCCGCGCCTGTCGCGCCGCGGCCCGGGCTCGCTGCGCGGCCAGCGCCTTCTTCACGATCTTGTTGGCCTCGGTGGGGTGCTCCTCGAGCCAGTCGCCCATCTTCTCGTTCGTGGCCTTCTGCACCAGCGTCTTGATCGGCGGGTTGCCGAGCTTGGACTTGGTCTGGCCCTCGAACTGCGGCTCGCGCAGCCGAACCGAGATGATCGCGGTGAGGCCCTCACGGATGTCCTCGCCGGCGAAGTTGAGGTCCTTCTCCTTGATGAACCCCTTGGCCCGGGCGTACTTGTTCAGCACCGTCGTGAGCGCGGCGCGGAACCCCTCTTCGTGGGTGCCGCCCTCGATGGTGGCGATGCCGTTGGCGAAGCTGTGCAGCCCGTCGGTCTGGTAGCCCTCGTTCCACTGGAACGCGAGCTCGACCTCCTGCTCCTCCTCGGTCTGCTCGATGTAGCCGACCTTGGAGAACAGGGGGCTCTTGGTCGCGTTGACGTGCTTGACGAAGTCGACGATGCCGCCGGCGTACTTGTAGACGACCGGCGTGTTGTCGTGCTCGGGCCGCTGGTCGACGAAGCGGATCTCGAGCGCCTTGTTCAGGAAGGCCATCATCTGGAACCGCTCGAGCAGCGTGCGCGGCGAGAACTCGGTGATCTCGAA
>JAODBH010000191.1 GCA_025463865.1 Actinomycetes bacterium
GTACTCGTTCTTCGAGAGCTTCTACTACGGAACGAATCTGAAGACCGGGCAGAAGGTGCGGGGACATCACGTCGTCATCATTCCGACCCGACCCGACGGGATCACCGGAGAGATCCTCTGGCCGCAGTACCTCTGCGGCGTCCCGACTGACGACGACGGTGAGGACCCCGTCGGGACCCGTATCGAGGGCGCGTTCAGACTCGTCGAGCGGATGCTCGGAGCGATGCGCGCGAACGACGCCGACGCGGTGGCCGCCACCTTCCAGTCGAAGGCGTACGTCGCACTTCGCGACATCACCGGGCCCTCCGGCGCGGCCGTGGCCTGCGACTCCCGGGCGCAGATACAGGAATACTTCGATCGCCTCTTCCGGGTGTTCGAGGTCGTCGACATCAAGGTGCTCAATCGAATCTCCGACACCTGGTACGTGTTCGTCGACATGCTCCTCGAGCTTCGGCGACGCGACGATCCCCACAGTCCTGCGTTCGAGGTCAGGACCGCGCAGACCTTCGGGATCGGTGTCGACGGGGAGCTCGCGGGCCTCGTCGGCTACTGATGGCTCGCGACGCGCCTGACCCTGAGAACGCCGATGCCGAACGCCAGCCGATCGATCCATTGGCTCATTTTCGGCTCGACGACCGCACGGCCGTGATCACCGGTGCGGCCGGAGGGATGGGCAGAGACGTCGCGCTTCTGTTCGCCTCCGTCGGAGCAGTCGTCGTGCTCGCCGATCGCGACGAGGAAGCCTTGGAGGCGTCGGCGAACCGTATTCGTTCCGCGCGACCGCATGCTCATGTAGTGATCGTCCCGACCGATGTGACAAGCAGGTCGTCCGTCGAGTCCCTTGCGGATCGCGCGGTGAGCGCTCACGGCGCGATCGACGTCTGGGTCAATCTGGCGGGAATCCTGCGCTCCTCACCCATCGTCGAAACCTCCGACACCGAGTTGGACGACGTGATCTCGGTGAACCTGAAGGGTGTCTTCTTCGGCATCGCGGCGGCCGGGCGGGCGATGGCCCATCAAGGCCACGGATCGATCGTCAACGTCGCTTCGGCGGGCGGCGAGATGCCGATACCCGGCCTCGGGACCTACGGAATGACGAAGGCCGCGGTCATGCACCTCACCCGGATCGCCGCGGTCGAGTTGGGCCCGTCCGGAGTCCGAGTCAACGCAGTGGCTCCGGGTTTCACCGAGACGCCGATGGTGTCCGTGCATTGGACGGACCCGTCGGGACAGGTCGACGAGACCGCGCGCCAAAGGACCGTCGAGTCACGCGCAGCGCAGTCGCCGCTCGGTCGAATCGGCGCGCCACGCGACATCTCCGAGGCGATGCTCTATCTCGCGACCGATGCCTCGCGCTTCGTGACCGGCCAGGTCGTCCGACCCAACGGCGGGATCGTGATGCGGTGACCGACCGGCCTCCGCATCCCTTCCGCTCAGCTCCGCTCGGCCGGCAGCCCGGCGTTGGGGTCAGTTGCCGCCAGGACGGATGCATCCACCTGCACGGATGCATCCGTTCGCAACGCCTTGGGTACGGGGCGGGGCATCGCGCGCAACAGCTCCTGCGTGTAGGGATCCTGGGGATCCGACATCACCACTGCAGTCGGCCCGTGCTCGAGGATCCGTCCCGCTTGCATCACGGCGATCTGCTGCGAGAAGTAGCCGACGGTCGCCAGATCGTGGGTGACGAAGAGGTATGCGAGCCCGCGCTCCTTCTGAATGTCGAGCAGAAGGTTCAAGACCTGCGCCCGCACCGACGCGTCGAGGCCCGACACGGCCTCGTCGCAGACGAGAAGCTTCGGCTCGAGAACTAGCGCACGCGCGATCGCGATGCGTTGGAGTTGGCCGCCGGAGAAGTCGGCTGGGCGGCGACCCATGTCCTTGGAGTCCATACCGACCCGTTCGAGGGCTTCCGATGCCTTGCGGCGCTGCTCGGCACGACCCAGCGACGTGTGGATCTGCAGCGGCTCGACGATCGAGGCGCCGGCACTGAGATGCGGGTCGAGCGAGCTCTTCGGGTCTTGAAAGATCATCTGGATGTTGCGTCGAAAGCTCCGCAGATCCTTGGTGTTGAGCGCACGGACGTCCTGACCATCGAACATCACGTCGCCCTCGTCGGGCTCGATCAGTCGGAGCACGAGACGCACTACGGTCGATTTTCCGGCGCCCGACTCACCGACCAGAGCCAGAGTGGTTCCGGCCTCGATGTCGAACGACACGTCGTCGACCGCTTGGAGCATCTCGCGAGGACCGCGCAGCCCCTTGCGCAAGCCGAACGTCTTGCCTAGGTGCGCGACGGAGAGCAGGGGGCTCATTGAAAGCGCGCTCCATCGAGCTCCAGCTCGAGCGCGCGCACGCAACGAGCATCGTGGCCGGGTTTCGTCTCGACCATGGGTGGTACCTGTTCCGTGCAGCGGGGTGTCTCGACAAAAGTACAGCGAGGAGCGAACCGGCAACCTTGCGGGTAGCTCCCCGGGGTCGGGACGGAGCCAGGAACCGTGACCAACCGGGTGACGCCCGGCTCGGGAATCGCGCCGAGCAGCGCGCTGGTATACGGATGCCTAGGGCGCGTGAAGAGCTGGGCCGCCGATCCTCGCTCCACGACGTGACCTCCGTAC
>JAODBH010000200.1 GCA_025463865.1 Actinomycetes bacterium
GACCTCGGTGGTGTCGGAGCCGCCAGGATCGGAGCCGCGAGGATCGGGGCCGTCGGGGTAGGAGCCTGGTTCCGACGCCGAGCTCCCGACGTCGGTGGCCGCTTCCGCGGTGCGGCCCGCACCAGGAGCCGGCGCGCGGCCCGTCGATGTCGGGTCGGTCGATGCCGGGTTCGGCGGCGTATCGGGCCCGGGCGGGCGGCGGGCCATCCCCGCCCGGGCCCAGAGCACGGCGATCCCGAAGGCGATGAGCAGGAAGGGCCAGAGCACCCGGCCCCGGACGCCGAATCCGAGGGGTTCGACGCCTGCGATCAACGCCAGGATCGCGAGCGCGACCACCGCGGCCCAGGCCGGGACGATCGGCTTCGCGCCCTCAGAGCCGTCGGACCCCTCGGGGTCGGCGCCGGCCGGCGCTTCGGGGATGATCAACCAGGCGACGAGGTACAGCAACGGACCGATGCCACCCAGGAGCATGAGGGCGACGAAGCCGAGGCGGATCAGTACCGGGTCGACGCCCAGGTACTCGCCCAGGCCTCCGGCGACGCCGCCGAGGATGCGCTCGGAGCGGCTGCGGAGGATACGGCGGGGCGTTCGCGGCGTGATCGTCGGGTTCATGTCCCCCATCGTCGTGGAGCCGGGCGCGTCCGGGAATCGGGGATGACCCCGACGCGACCCCGAGACCGGGAGGCAAACCCGGGGACGGCCGGGCGCACCCCCACGAGCAGCGCGCGATCATCGGCCCGTGCGAATCGCCCACTCCTCCCCCGCGATGCGACCCCTCGTCCGGCCCGTGACGGGGCGGCGGGTCGCCGGCGTCGCCGCGGCGATCGGCAACTCGTTCGGCATCGACCCCAATCTGGTCCGGGTCGCGTTCGTGATCCTCACCTTCGCCAGCGGGATCGGCCTCCTCGGGTACGTCGCCTGCTGGTTGTTGATGCCGAGCGCGGAAGCCGCCGAGCCCGAGCCGCCGCGCGAGGCCGGCCCGATCACGCGCTGGAACCTGGCCCAGGCCGTCGCACTGGCTGCGATCGTGCTCGGCATCGTGCTGCTGGTGCAGCCCTTCCGCTTCCTGTTCGCCGACGCGGTCGTGTGGCCGGTGACGCTGGCGGGATTCGGGGTCGCGCTCCTCTGGGGAAGGTTCCGCAGCCGCGACCCGCAGTCCGAGTCCGCCGACCATCCCCAGGCCGCCGCTGCGGGTACCGACGCCGAGACCGCGGCGCAGCGCGTGTCGCCCTGGTCGGCCGCGGTCACCACGCTGCTCGGTGACGTGAACCGGCCCGCCACCATCGCCCGTGTCGTCGCCGGCAGCGTGCTCGTGGTCTCGGCCGGCGGCGTCTTCCTCGCCGCCAACGACTCCGGGGCCGCCGTGCGCCAGGTGACCGCGACGATCCTCGTCTTCACGATCGGGGTGGCCCTCGTGCTCGGGCCCTGGCTGAGCCGCATGGCCGGGGAGCTGGCCGAGGAGCGCAGGGAGCGGATCCGCTCGCAGGAACGGGCCGACGTCGCCGCGCACCTCCACGATTCCGTGCTCCACACGCTCGCACTCGTCGGGCGAAGTGCCGACGACCCGCGCCGGGTCGTCGGCCTGGTCCGGAGCCAGGAACGCGAGCTCCGCGCGTGGCTCGCCGGCGGGACGGCGACCCCGACGTCGTCGCTGGCCGCGGCGATCGACGACGCCGCCGGCTCGGTCGAGACCGACTACGGCGTGCCGATCGAGGTCGTGAAGGTGGGCGACTGCGCGGTCGACCCGCAGATCGACGCGCTCGTGCGCGCCGCGCGCGAAGCCATGGTGAACGCATCGCGGCACTCGGGGGCCCCGTCGATCTCGGTGTACGTCGAGGTCGAGGACGGGTGCGTCACCATCTACGTGCGCGACCGCGGCGTCGGTTTCGACGACACCGCGGTCGACCTCGACCGGCGCGGCATCGCCGATTCCATCGTCGGCCGCATGCAGCGGCACGGCGGCAAGGCCCAGATCCGTAGCGACGGCGCGTCGGGGACCGACGTCGAGCTCACCATGCCCCGGAGCGCCGGGCCGAAGCACCCCGTGCCCCCGAAGACCCCGTCGTGACCGGGCCGGGCGCGACGCGCGTCTTCGTCGTGGACGACCACGATCTCTTCCGTGCCGGCGTGCGGGCCGAGATCGGCGATGGCGTCGACCTCGTCGGCGACGCCTCGGACGTGGAGGCCGCGGTCGAGCTCATCGGCGAGCGCCATCCCGACGTCGTGCTCGTCGACGTGCACATGCCCGACGGCGGTGGTGGCGCGGTCATCCGCCGCGTGCTGCGCGAGCATCCCGACGTCCGCTTCCTCGCGCTCTCCGTCTCCGACGCCCCGCTCGATGTCATCGACGCGATCCGCGCCGGTGCACGCGGCTACGTCACCAAGTCGATCTCCGGTCCGGACCTGCTCGGTGCGATCGAGCGGATCGCGCACGGCGACGCGGTGTTCTCGCCGATGCTGGCCGGGATCGTGCTCGACGCGTTCTCGTCGGTGCCCGTGGACGCGATCGACCCCGACCTCGACCAGCTGACGACGCGTGAGCGCGAGGTGTTGCGGCTCATCGCCCGCGGCTTCGCCTACAAGGAGATCGCGCGGGAGCTCGCGATCTCGCCCAAGACCGTCGAGACCCACGTGTCGGCCGTGCTCCGGAAGCTCCAGCTCTCCAACCGGCACGAGCTCACCAAGTGGGCCATCGACCGTCGACTCGTCTGAGCCCACGCTCCTCTCTGCGGCACCGTTCCTCTGCGTGCACCGTCGGCCGCGTCCCGCGATGTTCACCCGGACGGCGTTGCCCGGGCGCGCCGAGGTGTGTGAGGGTCGGACCCGACCCCGAGGAGACCATTGATCGGTTACATCGCAGGCCTGCTGACGACGATCTGCTGGGTGCCCCAACTCATCCGGTCGTGGCGCACGCGCTCGCTCGCCGACGTCTCGTGGCCGTACCTTGCGACGCTCGCGACCGGCGTCTTCCTCTGGACCGTCTACGGCATCCAGCAGATGGACGCGGCCATCATCGTCACCAACGTCGCCACCCTCGCGTGCGTGCTCGTGCTCATCGGGCTGAAGATCGTGAGCGACCGCAAGGGTGTCGCGCCCATCGACGAGCCCCAGTTCCACCTGGCGATCATCGACTCCGACCTGCAGAAGCCGGAACCGCCCGCGTCACCCGCGTCGCCCGAGGACCCGAACTGATCGTGTGCTCCGGCCTGAGCCGCGCCGACCGGTGGCGCTACGTGTCGGCCAACACCTTGGTGATGTCGCCGGTGAGCTTCTCCGGCTTGGTGATCGAGCCGTAGCGCTGCACGACCTCGCCGTCGCGGTTGATGAGGAACTTGGTGAAGTTCCACTTGATCCGGTTGCCGAAGAGACCGTGCTTCTTGGAGCGCAGCCACTGGTACAACGGGTGCGCGTCCTTCCCGTTGACCTCGATCTTGGCGAACATCGGGAACTCGACGTCGTATTTGAGCGAGCAGAACTCGCGGATCTCCGTCTCGTCACCCGGCTCCTGGTGCCCGAACTGGTCGCACGGGAACCCGAGGACCACGAGCCCCTGGTCCTTGAACTCCTCGTAGAGCTTCTCGAGGCCCTCGTACTGCGGCGTGAAGCCGCACTTCGAGGCCGTGTTCACCACCAGGACCGCTTTGCCCTTGTACTCGGCGAGCGGCGTCTCGTCGCCGTCGATCGACCGTGCGCTGAAGTCGTAGAAGCTCGTCACCCGGCACCTCCGTCTGGTTCGGCCCATGCTGCCAGGATTCGCCGGCCCGTGTACTGCGCGTGGTATCTCAGCGCGAGAGCGCGCGTTCGAGCTGCGCCTTCGACATCTTCGAGCGACCCGAGATGTTCCGGTCCTTCGCCTCCTCGTAGAGCTGGTCGCGGGTGCGGCCGCTGCCACCGTGCTTGCGGCGGTACGCCGCCCGCTGCTGCGAGGAGATGTCGGTCTTCGAGAGCTTCGACGGCTCGGCCGCCTCACCCGCGCGGGCTCGGGCCTTGTTGACCGTGCGCGCGGCGATCTCCTCGGCCCGCTTCTCGGGTACGCCGCGCTGCTTCTCCGACTTCTTGATCTCCTCGTACTGCCGCTCGCGCTTCGGTGACGATCCCCGGGGCATGAACCAGGCCTCCTGCTCGACGTGTCCGACGGGCGCGGTTCTACCCAGGTCCCCGGTGGGGAACGCATCGCCGTGCCGCGGCTTCGCGCCGGTAGCCTCCACCCGTGAGCACACCGACCGGTCGACCCGACAACCTCGCTCCCTACGACCTCCCGCTCGACCAGCTCGACGACGATGCGGATGCGGAGGAGCTCCGCAACCGCTACTACACGCTCCTCCAAGAGCTCCGGGTCATCCTCCCCGGCGTCCAGGTGCTGCTCGCGTTCCTGCTCACGGTGCCGTTCGCCAACCGGTTCGGCGAGCTCGACACCTTCGGCCGCGCGCTGTTCGGCGTGGCCATGGTGAGCGCCCTGTGCTCGGTCATCAGCCTGCTCACCCCGACGGTGTTCCACCGATTGGCGGACCGCACCGCGCGCAAGGAGCGGCTCAAGTGGGGCATCCGCTTGACGCTCCTGGGGGTGGCGCTCATCGCGGTCGCCCTGGTGAGCGGCCTCTGGTGCGTCTCCCGCTTCATCTTCGGCGGCACGACCGCGCTCCTGATCGTCGTCCCGCTCACCGCGGTGATCCTCCTGTTCTGGATCGTGCTGCCCCTCGTGGTCGGCCGCCGATACCGCCGCTGACCCCGCCGCACTGGTCGCGCGTGCGCGCGCCAGCACCGCGCGGCAAGCTCCCTCCATGACCCAGGCACCGGACCCGGCCGACCTCGTCTCCTACGGCAAGCGCATCTCCGATCTGGCGGCGCGTCACCCGGACGACACCGCGATGGTGTTCGCCGCGTCCGACGGCTCCGACCTCGAGATCAGCTGGCGCGAGCTCGACGAGCGCTCGTCCCAGGTCGCCCGGCTGTTGGCCTCACGCGGCGCCGGACTCGGAGACCTCGTGGCGTGCGGGCTGCCCAACTCGCCCGGGCACTTCTACGTCACGATCGGCGCGTGGAAGGCCGGCGCCGGCTGCGTACCGGTCCGCTGGGACGTCCCGGTGTGGGAGCGCGAGCGGGTGCTCGACGTCGCCCACGCGATGCTGCTCGTGGGCGATCACGTCGACAGCTCGGTCCCCGTCATCACCGCCGACGAGATCCGGGCCACGACCTCGTTGCCGTCGGAACCGCTGCCCGACGTCGTGCCGTGTCCCGCGTCGGGGATCGCGTCGAGCGGCTCGACCGGCACGCCGAAGATCATCGTCAGCCCCATGCCGGGCGCCGAGGTGCCGGGATCCCTGCGGCCGATGCCGAGCGCCTACGTCGAGATCCCCGCGCATCTGCCGCAGCTCATCCCCGCGCCGCTCTACCACACCAATGGTTTCCTGGTCGCGCACATGTCGCTGCGCAACGACCAGCTCACGGTGGTGATGGAGAAGTTCGACGCGGCCCGTGCGCTGGGACTCATCGAGAAGTGGGAGCTCGCCTGCTTCACCGCGGTGCCGACGATGCTCGCCCGCATGGCGCGCGCGTCCGACGAGCGCGCGTACGACCTGTCGAGCCTGTTCTACGTGATGCAGGGCGGGGCCCCGATCCCCGACTGGGTGGTCGACAAGTGGATCGAGCTCGTCGGGGCCGACCGCTTCTACATGACCTACGGGTCCTCGGAGCGGGTCGGGCTCACCATCGTCCGCGCCGACGAGTGGCAGCACCACCGCGGCACCGTCGGCCGCGGGTACCAGACCCTCATCCGCATTCTCGACGACGAGGGGAAGGAGCTCCCACCGGGGGAGGTCGGCGAGATCTTCATGCTCCAGCCCGACGCCCCCGGGCCCTCGTTCGCCTACGTCGGGGCGGCAGCACCCAAGGTGACGCCCGACGGGTACACGAGCATCGGCGACATGGGCCGGCTCGACGAGGACGGCTTCCTCTACATCGCCGACCGTCGCTCCGACATGATCGTCACCGGCGGCGCCAACGTGTTCCCGGCCGAGGTCGAGGCCGCCCTCTCGGAGCACCCGCTCGTGCACGACGTGGTCGTGGTCGGGTTGAGCGACCCGGAATGGGGCCGCCGGGTGCACGCGATCGTGGAGCCCACCGACGTCGCCAACCCGCCGACGGTGGCCGACCTCGACGCCCACACCCGCGCGCGCGTCGCCGCCTACAAGGTGCCCAAGGAGTACGAGATCATCGACCGCATGCCCCGCAACGAAGCGGGCAAGGTCAACCGCAACAACCTCGCCGCCGAACGCGCCAGCTCGGTGCGTTCACAGACAACCGCATAGGTTGTCTGTGAACGCTCGGAGCTACGTGCGGTCGAGGGAGAGCATGTTGATGGCGTTGCCGCGGAGCATCTTGTAGACGACGTCGTCGTCGAGGCCGGTGACCATCTTCTCGACGTACTCCTTGCTGTCGGGCCACGTCGTGTCCGAGTGCGGGTAGTCGGTCTCGAAGCAGATGTTGTCCTCGCCCACGACGTCGAGGTTGCGCAGGGCGTACCGGTCGGCGGTGAAGCAGCCGAAGATCCGACCCTTGTAATAGGTGGACGGCGGCTCCGGGATCATCGCCTTGGCGTGGGTCCACGCCTCGTGCATGTCCCACACCGTGTCGGCCCGTTCGAGCGCGTAGGGGATCCATCCGATCTGGCCCTCCGAGTACGCGAGCTTCAGGTCGGGGAACCGGATCAGCTTGCCGGAGAAGAGCCAGTCGACCATCGAGTTGAACGCGTTGTTGAACTGGAGCGTGGAGCCGACGGCCTCGGGCGAGTCGGGCGACGCGGCCGGCATCGACGACGACGAGCCGATGTGCATGTTCAACGTGATCGCGCGGTCGTTGCACACCGCGAACATCGGGTCCCAGTAGCCGGTGTGGATGCTCGGCAGACCGAGCTTCGACGGGATCTCGGAGAAGCAGATCGCGTGCACGCCCTTGTCGGCGATGCGGTTGACCTCGGCGACCGCGAGGTCGACGTCCCACAGCGGGATGATGCAGAGCGGGATGTTGATCCCCTTCGACGGCTCGCACCACTCCTCGATCATCCAGTCGTTGTACGCGCGCACGCACGCCAGACCCAGGTCGTGGTCGTTCGCCTCCGAGAACGTCTGGCCGCAGAACCGGGGGAACGTCGGGAAGGGCAGCGACCCGTCACACCAGTTGAGCTCGAAGTCCTTCATGCGGGCCTCGCGCTCGTAGCAGCCGGGGCGCATCTCGTCGTAGGTGACCGGGGTCATCTGCATCTTCGTGCGGTCGAAGCTGTGCGGCTCACCGTTCGGGGTCGCCTCGAGGGGAATGGCCACGAACCGCTTGTGGACGTAGATCAGCCGGTCCTCGAAGTACCAGGC
The DNA here is from genome assembly GCA_025463865.1 of Actinomycetes bacterium. Classification (GTDB taxonomy): domain Bacteria; phylum Actinomycetota; class Acidimicrobiia; order IMCC26256; family Chersky-534; genus Chersky-534. The sequence goes on from JAODBH010000200.1 coordinate 7,365, forward strand.
GTCGCCCGCTTGGCCGTCGGGATCGATCGTGTTCTCGTACTTCGCGCCCGGGTGGTGCACGAACGGCGCCCACTTGTGCCGCTCCACCCGCGGGCCTTTCTCCCGGTACTTCTCGGGAAGCCAGGTCTGCCAGACGTGCGGCGGCTCGACCACATGGTCATCGACACTGATGATCTTGGGCAGTTCCATCTCGTCCCCCAGAAGCTGACTCCGACGTCAGGCACGATAGCCAGCGACGGACCGCCCGAGGCAACGGCGGAAGGGAGCGCAGGCGCCGCTAGCGCGGTCCCGAGAGGCGCTCGGCGACGAGCCGCAGGTCGGCGACGAGACCGGCGAACGCCTCCTCGCGGTCGTTGCTGCGCAGCACGGCCGACGGATGGATCGTGGCGGTGGCCCACGTGCCGTCCGGCAGCTCACGGAAGGTCCCGCGCTCGCGGGTGACGCGGTAGTCGGAGCCGAAGACCGCCTGGGCCGCGGTTGCGCCGAGGCAGCACACGACCGACGGGCGGATCGCCGCGATCTCCGCCTCCCACCACGGCCGGCACGCGGCGACCTCGCGCGCGTTGGGCTTCTGGTGCAGCCGCACCTTTCCTGCGGGCTTCCACTTGAAGTGCTTCACCGCGTTGGTGACGTAGGTGACCGAGCGGTCGATGCCGGCCTCTTCGAGCGCGCGGTCCAAGACGTCGCCTGCAGGACCCACGAACGGGTGTCCCGCGAGGTCCTCCTTGTCGCCGGGCTGCTCGCCGATGAGGACGAGCTCGGCATCCTCGGGTCCCTCGCCGAACACCACCTGCGTCGCGCGTTCGTAGAGATCGCACGCGCGGCATTCCGCCGCCCGCGCGCGGAGCGTCTCGAGGTCGAGGCCCTCGGAGCCGGGCACCGGCGCGGTGGCGCCGTCGATCACCGGCGGTCGTTCAGCCGGCGGGAAGAGCTCGGCCTGACCGCCGGGCACCTCAGCGCCCGACCGGGACGCTGCTCTGGGCGAACGCGGGTTGGAGCTCGCGTTCGTAGAACCGGAAGAAGCCCTCCTGGTCCGGCCCGATCTGCTGGATGTAGAGCTCGGTGTAGCCCGCGTCGCGGTACTGCCGGAGCGAGTCGAGGTACGGGCCCACGTCAGGTCCGCACGGGATCGTCCCGGTGACGTCCTCCTGGCGGAGCGTCGTGCAGGCCTGCTCGAAATGCGCAGGGGTCGGGAGCACCTGCGAGAGCTCTCCCGAGAGACCGGTCGTGGGCCACAGCTCGAAGGCGAGCTTCTCCGCCGCCTCCTTGTCGGTCCCCCAGCAGCACTTCATCCCCCCGATCTTGGGCTTGCCCGCGCCACCGGCGCGGTCGAAGGTCTCGAGCAGCTCGGCCTCGGGCGCGGTACCGACGTAGCCGTCGCCGATGCGGCCCGCGAGCCGGGCCGCTTTGGGCCCGAACGCCGAGACCATGATCGGGACGGGCTGCTCGGGCAGCGTGTAGAGGCGGGCGTTCTCGACCGTGTAGTGCTTCCCGTGGTGGCTCCGGTCACCGCCCTGCAGCAACAGGCGGATGACCTCGACGGCCTCCTCGAGCATCTCGAGGCGGACGTCGGTCTGCGGCCACCGGTCGCCGAGGATGTGCTCGTTGAGCGCCTCACCCGAACCGACGCCCAGGAAGAAGCGGCCGGGGAGCATCGCCGCAGACGTCGCAGCGGCCTGGGCGATGATCGCCGGGTGCATCCGCATGGTCGGGCACGTGACCGCGGTTCCGACCTTCATCCTGTCGGTCACCGCGGCGATCGCGCCGACCACGGACCAGACGAACGGGCTCTGGCCCTGGCGGTCGACCCAGGGATGGAAATGGTCGGAGATGGTCAGTCGCTCGAACCCGGCGACTTCGGCCTCCAACGCACGCCGGACCATCTCCGTAGGCGCCATCTCCTCGCTCGAGAGCTGGTAGCCGAGATCCATGGGTGTCCTCCGGGAGCCGCGGGCCGTCGAGGTGTCGCACTCGATGTGTCCCCGACGGTGGCGGGCGAAACCTGCCGCCGCGGCGTGATCGGCGCGCCCGCCTCTGAGGACCCAACCGCGGGATCCCGAGGACGAATCCGTGGCCGGCCGCCGCGCGTGAGCTTGACGAGCCATTCGTCGCGCGGCAGCCTCGACGCACGGCTCAGCAGCAGCCGATTCGCTCCCCGCCCTCGGGAAGCTGAGTGTCCGGCATGAAGTCAGACCTGCTGGAAGATCCGCTCGTCTCCAATCGAAGTCGTGGAGGCCGGCCTCCTCGGCCCGCATCGAGCTCATCGTCGACGATCCCACTTCCGACGATCGGATCGCGCGTCCATACCCTGCGTATCAGCGAGTGCTGGCGTTTCATCCCGGCACGGTGCGACTGCAGGTGGCGGCATGACCGCTCTCCGGCCGCGCGGCAACCGCGGTGAACCGCTACCGCGGATACGAACCCGTGCTGCTCGGCGAGGTCGCGTTCGGTTGAGGACGCCGGGCGGCCGGCACCTGGGATCAAGCGTCGGGCCGACTGCCGATTCCGGTCACCACCTCGTACACCCGGGGTCCGCGTCCAACCTGCGGCCGACGGAGCAGGGCCGTTGACTCGCCACCCGCTCGTGCCCGATCCGGCGCGCATCGGCGTGGTCGTCATCACCATGAACCGGCGCGCGGAGCTGCTCCGGACGCTCGCGGAACTCGCGGACTTCGACCCGAGACCGCCGGTGGTGGTGCTCGACAACGGGTCGGTCGACGGGACCGCCGACAGCGTGCGGCACGAAGTCCCTTGGGTCGAGCTGATCGCGTTGCCCCACAACCGGGGGGCTGCGGCTCGGAACATCGGGGTTCGGCGACTGCGAACGGACTACGTCGCGTTCTGCGACGACGACATGCCTTGGCAACGTGGATCGTTGGACCGCGCGGTCGATGTGCTCGACGACTACCCGTGGGTCGCCGTCCTCGCCGCCAAGGTCCTCGTCGGTCCGGGCGACCGCGAAGATCCTGTCTGCCGCCAGATGCGAGAAGGTGGGCTCCTCGCGGCCCGGCCCACTCCCGGCCCGCGCGTGCTGGGGTTCCTCGCCGGCGCGGTCGTCGTCAGGCGGCGGGCGTTCCTGGCCGCGGGCGGCTTCACGGAGCGGTTCGGCATCGGCGGCGAGGAGGATCTCCTCGCTTGGGACCTGGACGCGACCGGGTGGGACCTGGTCTACGACGACCGACTCGCCGTGCGCCACCACCCTTCCGAGGTGCGTGACTCCGCGAGCCGCGCGATTCGTGAGCACCGCAACCGGTTGTGGGCCGCGTGGATGCGGAGACGCCCGGGGCACGCGCTCCGTGAGACCGCGACTGCGTTCCGGCGCGCGCTCACCGATCCGACCGAGCGTCGAGCGCTCGTGGCGGCGGTTGGGGGCCTGGTGTGGGCCCTGCGGAATCGGCAGCGCATTCCCGATGTGCTCGAGGCGGAGCTCGCTGCCCTGGAGCGGCGGTGGTGACCCCCGGTGCAGTGTGCCGCTTGCTTCGACGACATCCACGCGCTGTTCACGCCGAGAAGCGTTTGACCACTCGCGCGCGGGGGGTAGCGGGCGATGGCTCGGGAGCGGGCGACGAGGAGTTTTGTGATGGCGGTCGTGCTCGGCGTCAATGGTGTGTTCCACGACCCGGCGGCGGCCATCGTCGTCGACGGCAGGACCGTCGCGGCCAGCGAGGAGGAGCGGTTCAGCCGGCGTAAGCACGGCAAGGATCCGGTGCCGTTCTCGACGTGGGAGCTGCCGGCGGCGGCGGCGCAGTGGTGCCTCGAATCCGCCGGGGTCGCGCCGGCGGAGCTCGACGCCGTCGCGTACTCGTACGAGCCGGGTCTCGCGCTCCAGGCCGCGGACCCGACGGCCTCCGAGTGGGAGGCGCTGCGGACGCTGTTCGTGCAGCGGGCGCCGCGCTTCCTGCAGACGATCCTGCCGGGACTCGACCCGGACCGCGTTCGCTTCGTTCCCCATCACGTCGCGCACGCTGCGTCCGCGTATCTGCTGTCTCCCTTCCCGACGAGTGCGGTCATGGTGCTCGACGGTCGCGGCGAGGGTGGTTCCAGCCTTCTCGGTGTGTTCCGGCACGGCGCCTTCGAGGAGCTCGCCGCCGTCGCGCTGCCCGACTCGATGGGGCTGCTCTACGAGGAGGCCACCGAGCACCTCGGGTTTCGGCGCAGCTCCGACGAGTACAAGGTCATGGCGCTGGCGGCATACGGACGGCCGCGGCATCTCGAAAAGCTCCGCGAGACGGTGCGGGTCGTGCCCGGTGGACGGTTCGTCACCGGGTCGATCGACTGGAGCTCCTTCGCGCCCCGCCGTGCTGCCACCGACGATTGGGACGAGCGGCACGCGGATCTCGCCGCGAGCCTCCAGCGGGTTCTCGAAGAGGTGCAGCTCGGGCTGGCCCGATGGCTGCACGCCGTGACCGGTGAGCAGAGGCTCGTCATGGCCGGCGGCGTGGCCCTGAACTGCGTCGCGAACACACGCCTGTGGGCCGACGGACCGTTCGACGACATCTGGATCCAGCCGGCGGCCGGCGATGCCGGAACGGCCCTGGGCGCCGCCTGCTTCGTCGCCAACGACCTGAGCGACGACATCGAGCCCATGACGACCGCCGCGTTGGGCCGCTCCTGGAGCGATGACGAGGTCGCTGCGGAACTGCGGCGAGCCGGGGTGGTCTTCGAGACGCCCGAGAACCTCCCGGAGACCATCGCGGATGTTCTTGCGGCAGACGGGATCGTCGCTCTGGTCGAGGGCCGCAGCGAATGGGGTCCGCGAGCCCTTGGTCAGCGCAGCCTCCTGGCGAACCCCACCCGTGCCGCGAATCTGGAGCGGTTGAACGACGTCAAGGGTCGCGAGCAGTTCCGGCCCGTCGCGCCGATGGTCCTGGCCGATCGGGCCGGCGAGATCTTCACGGGCCCGATGCCGAGTCCGTACATGCTCTTCACCCATCAGGTGCGGCCCGAGTGGCAGGACCGCATCCCCGCGGTCGTTCACGTCGACGGCAGTGCACGCGCGCAATCGGTCGAACCCGGGGATGCCCCGCTCATGGCTTCGATCCTCACGGCCTTCGAGCGTCGAACCGGTGTGCCGGTTCTCGTCAACACGAGCCTCAACACCGGCGGACGCCCCATGGTCGACTCGCCGCGTGACGCCTTGGAGTGCTTCGGATCGTCGCCGATCGACCTCATGGTCATCGGCGGACACGTCATCTGGAAGTCCGCGGCCGGTGCCGCGGCCCGCGTCGCATGACGGAGAGTCCCGGGTTCACGGTTGTCGTCCCAACCATCGGTCGGCCATCACTCCGCGTGCTCCTGGAGAACTTGTTCGCGCAGCTGTCCGCATCGGAGCTCTCCGCTCCGGTCATCGTCGTCGACGATCGCACGGAGTCCGAAGGCCCTCTCGTGCTGCCGCACGGCCGCGCCGCGACCATCCTTCGGACCGGCGGTCGGGGCCCCGCCGCGGCCCGCAACTTCGGCTGGCGCGCCGCCACGACCGAATGGGTGGTCTTCCTCGACGATGATGTTGTCCCCACGGGATCGTGGACCGCGGATCTCATCGCCGATCTGGCTGCGGTTCCGTACGATGCCGGCGGTTCCCAGGGTCGCATCCGCGTTCCGCGACCGATGGGTCCGGCCACGCGCCCCACTGATTGGCACCGCAACACCGCAGGTCTGGAGCGGGCGCAGTGGGCTACGGCCGATATGGCGTACCGGCGGCCGGCACTCGCCGCCGTCGACGGCTTCGACGAGTCGTTTCCGCGCGCCTACCGCGAGGATGCCGACCTCGGACTGCGCGTCTCAGTCGCGGGATCTCGCATCGTGCCGGGCCGGCGGGTCGTCGAGCATCCGGTTCGGGGGGCCGACCGCTGGGTCAGCATCCGGAGCCAACGAGGAAATGCCGACGACGCGCGCATGCGGGCGAAGCACGGCGGTGACTGGCGACGGCGCGCCGGCGTCCCGCGGGGCCGTCTTCCTCTGCACGTCATCACGGTGCTCGGCGCGTTCACCGCGATCGCCGGGGCGGCGGCCGGCCCTCGCCACCGGCGGCCCGCAGTCATCGGCGGCGCGGTCGCGATCGGGCTCACCGCCGACCTGATGTGGCGCCGTATCGCCCCAGGGCCCCGCACGCGCGACGAGATCGCGACGATGGTCCTGACCACTCCGCTCCTGGCACCCGCGGCCGTGTGGCACCGCGTGAAGGGCGAGGTCGAGGTCCGTCGCGCCCGACGGCGACCCGAGGTGCCGGCCCGTCCTGCACCTGCTGCGCTCCTGCTCGACCGCGACGGCACCATCGTCCGTGACGTGCCGTACAACGGGGATCCGGAGTTGGTCGAGCTGCTCGACGGCGTCGGCGCATCCCTGGAGCGGGTACGCGAGAACGGGCTCGCCCTCGCGGTCGTGACCAACCAGAGCGGCGTCGCGCGCGGCATGTTGTCGATCGAGCAGGTCGACGCAGTCAATCGGCGGATCGACGAGCTCGCCGGTCCCATCCAACACTGGGTCGTCTGCCCCCACGCGCCCGATGACGGATGCGCCTGCCGCAAGCCCGCCTCGGGCATGGTGCTCGATGCCGCCCGCCGCCTCGGAACGACGCCGGAGCAGTGCGTTGTCATCGGCGACACCGGCGCCGACGTGGAGGCGGCCACCAATGCGGGTGCCCGGGCGATCCTCGTGCCGAACCCGGTCACCCGGGCGGAGGAGATTCGATCGGCGCCCGAGATCGCGCCCACGTTCCGGGACGCCGTGGACCGGGTGCTCGCGCCACTCGTGAGCTCCCACCGATGAGCGGGCCCCGGATTCGTCGCGTGCTCGCCGTCCGCTCGGACGGCCTGGGCGACGTTGTGCTCACCGGACCGGCGGTCCGCGCCATTGCGTCCCGCGCCACGGTCGTCATGGCGTGCGCGCCCGGCGGCGTGCCGGCGGCGCGTGCGCTTCCCGGCGTGCGCGAGGTCGTCGAGCTGCGACTGCCCTGGATCGATGCGCAGCCCCTGCCGATCGGCTCCGAATTCGTCGCCGGCCTGACCACCCGGCTCTGCGAGCTCGATCTCGACGAAGCGGTCATCTTCACGTCGTTCCACCAGAGCGCGCTTCCCCTCGCGCTGCTCCTCCGTTCGGCGGGGGTGCCGAAGATCAGCGCGATCTCCGTGGACTATCCGGGCGCACTGCTGGACGTGCGCCACCAGGTCGACGATGACGTCCACGAGGTCCTGCGAAACCTCTCGTTGGTGCGGGCGGCGGGCTACGAACCTGCAAGGGGTGACGACGACCGGCTCCGGCTGGACGTTCCGGCGGTCGCACCGCCCGAGAAGCCGGCCGGCCCGTACGTCGTCGTGCATCCGGGTGCGTCGGTACCAGCGCGGACGTGGTCGCCGAAGGGCTACGCGGCGCTCGTCACCGGGTTGGCGGCGCAGGGCCAGACGGTGTGCGTCACGGGAGGAGCTTCGGAATCCCCGCTCACAGCCGTCGTCGCGGGACCGCCGCGGCCGGAGGTGCTCCACCTCGGCGGCCGGCTCGACTTCGGAGGCCTCCTGAGCGTGATCGCCGGCGCCGACGTCGTCGTCGTGGGCAACACCGGGCCTGCGCATGTCGCCGCGGCCGTCGGAACCTCGGTGGTCTCGATGTTTCCTCCGACGGTGCCCGCGACGCGATGGCGGCCGTGGGGCGTTCCCTGCACGATGTTCGGCGCCCAGGAGATCGCGTGTGCCGGGTGCCGGGCGACCCGCTGCCCGCAGGTCGGGCACCCCTGCCTGGACCACGTACGGGTTGGCGACGTGGTCGCGGCGGTTCTTGGCCACGCCGTCCCGGCGCAGGACGCGAAGGCAGGTGCGGTCCGGTGAACGTCCTGCTGTGGCATGTCCACGGGTCCTGGACGACCGCGTTCGTCCAGGGAGCGCACCGCACCTTCATCCCGGTGAACACGGATCGGGACGTCGATGGCCGGGGGCGGGCCCGAACGTGGTGTTGGCCGGACCGAGCCGTGGAGGTCACGCGGGAGGAGGCCGCGACCCTACCGATCGACGTGGTGGTGCTGCAGCGCCCGGTCGAGCTCGAGACGCTCGCCACCGATTGGCTCGGCGGTCGGGTGCCGGGACGCGACGTGCCGGCGATCTACCTCGAGCACAACACTCCGCAGAGCCGCGTCGCGGACGCGCGACATCCGGCCGCCGACCGTCCCGGTTTCGTGGTCGTGCACGTCACCCATTTCAACTCGTTGTTCTGGGATTGCGGCTCGACGCCGACCACGGTGATCGAGCACGGCATCGTGGACCCCGGCTGCCGGTACACGGGTGAGCTCCCACGCGCGGCCGCGGTCATCAACGAGGCGGCTCGACGGGGCCGCGTGACCGGGACCGATCTGCTCGAGCGCTTCACGACCGCTGCGCCGGTCGACCTCTTCGGAATGGGCGCCGCCGCCCTCGGAGGCATCGAGGACCTGCCGCAGGACCGCCTGCACGACGAGATGGCGCGTCGTCGCGTCTACATCCACCCCGCACGTTGGACGTCCCTCGGTCTCTCGCTCATCGAGGCGATGCATCTCGGGATGCCGGTGGTGGCGCTGGCCACGACCGAGGCGCCGGAAGCGGTTCCGGCCGTCGCGGGTTGCGTCTCGACCCGCATCGACCGGCTCGTCGACGCCGCCCGGCATTTCGTCAATGAACCGGACGCGGCCCGGTTGGCGGGCGAAGCCGCCCGCGCCCACGCCGTCGCGAACTACGGACTCGATCGCTTTCTCGACGGTTGGGCCGCACTGCTGGAAGAGGTGACGCGATGAGGATCGCCATGGTCTCCGAACACGCGAGCCCGTTGGCCGTGCTCGGCGGCGTGGACGCCGGTGGTCAGAACGTCCACGTGGCTGCGCTCTCGAGCGCGCTCGCCGCGTCGGGCCACGAGGTCACCGTCTACACCCGTCGCGACGATGCCGACCTTCCCGAACGCCTCGCCTTCGTCGACAACGTCGAAGTCGTCCACGTCGATGCCGGACCCGCCACCCCGGTGCCCAAGGACGCGCTGCTGCCCCACATGCGCGCGTTCGAAGAGGAGCTGGTCAAGCACTGGGGCCACGGCCGCCCGGACATCGCCCACGCACACTTCTGGATGTCGGGGCTCGCATCTCTGGGCGCTGCGGGCCGCGTGGGCGTACCGACCGCACTCACCTATCACGCGCTCGGCTCCGTCAAACGCGCCGAGCAGGGGCACAAGGACTCCAGCCCCGCCGAACGTTGCCTCATCGAGGCCATGCTCGCGCAGCGCACCGATCGGCTCATCGCCACGTCGAACGAGGAGATCTTCTCGCTGCTGCGCATGGGCGCGCGTCCCTCCTCCACGTCGCTCGTGCCGTGCGGGGTCGATCTCGCCCACTTCACCGTCGAAGGACCCGTGCACGCGAGGAGTGCCGCCCGGCGGATCGTCGTCGTGAGCCGCTTGGTCGAGCGGAAGGGCATCGGAAACGTGATCGAGGCACTCCCGAGCGTGCCCGGCGCCGAGCTCGTCATCGCCGGCGGCCCGCCGTGGGACCAGCTCGACGACGACGTCGAGGCCCGCCGCCTTCGCAGCATCGCGGCCGACCGAGGTGTCGAGGACCGCGTGCAGCTCCTCGGTCGGGTCGAGCGCGCCGACCTGCCGGCGCTGTACCGGTCGGCCGATGTCGTTGCGTGCACGCCGTGGTACGAGCCGTTCGGACTGGTCGCGCTCGAGGCCATGGCGTGTGGCGTTCCCGTCGTCGCCTCGGCGGTTGGCGGCCTCATCGACACCGTCGTGGACGGGGTCTCGGGCGTCCATGTCCCGCCCCGTCGTCCGGATGAGCTCGCGCGGGTCCTTCGCGGGCTGTTCGCGGCACCTGCACAGCTGCGGACGCTCGGCGCCGGCGGTGCCCGTCGGGCCGGCCAGCGGTATTCCTGGCGCGCGGTGGCGGCCGAGACCGTGGATGCGTACCGCGCAACGCGGGCGAAAGTCGTCGAGGTCGTGGAGCGGGTCGGATGACGAGCCCTCGGTCTTCCGGCGCCGGTGCGACGATCACATCGGCGGAACATGTTTCGATGCTCCAGGAGGCGCTGCACACCCTGACGGGCCAGATCGACCTCCTCGAAGGTTGGGGCGCCGCGCTCACCTCCGTGCTCCTCGATGGCGGCCGGCTGCTGGCGGTCGGAAACGGAGGAAGTGCGGCCCAGGCGCAACACCTGACCAGCGAGCTGGTCGGCAGGTACCGGGAAGAGCGCCTGCCCTTGAGCGCGATCTCCCTCCACGCCGAGAGCTCTGCGTTCACGGCGATCGCGAACGACTACGGGCTGGACGAGGCGTTTGCCCGCCAGGTACGGGCGCACGGCCGCGTCGGCGACGTGCTGCTCGCGCTGAGCACATCCGGACGGAGCCCGAATGTGCTCGGAGCCGTGACCGCGGCCCGGGCAACGGGGTTGACCGTCTGGGCCATGACGGGTCCCGGGCCGAACCGGCTCGCCGACCTCAGCGACGCCGCCTTCGTCGTCCCCTCCGCGGCGACGGCAACGGTGCAGGAGGTGCACCAGGTCGCGATCCATCTGCTCTGTGGGGCCGTCGACGCCGCGATCCACGACTCGCTGCGCGTCGACGCCCCCACGCTGTCCCTCGGAGGAGGTCGCCCGTGACCGACGAACTGGTGGTGGTCGGTGACCTCCTGCTCGACGTCGACCTCGACGGCCGGGTGGAACGTCTCGTGCCCGATGCTCCGGTGCCCGTGGTCGACGACGCGATCCGGACCTCCCGCGTGGGCGGAGCCGGGCTCGCGGCCACGTTGCTCGCGCTCGACGGTCGCGACGTGGTGCTGGTCACCGCGATCGGTGATGACGATGCCGGCGTGGAGGCTCGCGAGCTGCTTGCCGCTACCGGCGTGCGGGTCGTCGCCGGTCGAGCGGAAGGCGGCACTCCGGTCAAAACCCGGGTCCGGGTCGACGGTCGCCCGCTGCTGCGGCTCGACACGGGGCGCGGCGCGCCGGCACCGATGCCCGATGGTCTCGACCCGGTGATCGGGGGCGCAGGGGTGGTTCTCGTCTCCGACTATGGCCGCGCGGTCGCAGACGACCCACGGGTACGCGACGCGTTGGTCGCTGGCAATGCGCAGGTCGTTTGGGATCCGCACCCGCGCGGCCCGGCGCCGGTACACGGAGTCACCGTCGTGACGCCCAATTGCTCCGAGCTGTTTGCGAGGATCCCGTCTCAGCGTGGCGCGATCCGACGCGCGTTGCCCGAGATCGTGCGCGCCGGCGAAGCGCTCTGCCTGGCCTGGAGTGCGGACGCTGTCGCCGTCACCATGGCCGCCGACGGCGCGGTACTGGTCCGCCCTGGAGTCCTCCCGGTCGTCGCGCCCACCTCGGGGGTGACCGGGGCGGACGCGTGCGGGGCCGGGGACCGCTTTGCCGGGGCCGTCGCCGCGGCGCTCGCAGATGGAGCGGTCCTGCCGGATGCGGTGACCTGCGGGGTCGCGGCCGCTTCCAGATTCGTGCACGCAGGAGGGGTCGCCGGTCTGCGGCCTCCGGCACCCCGTGACGCGCCGCGTCCGACCACGGCCGACTCGGTGATCGCCGCCGTGCGGGCAGGCGGCGGAACGGTGGTGGCTACCAGCGGATGCTTCGACCTGCTTCACGCGGGCCACGTGGCCTCGTTGCGCGCTGCTCGCGAGCTCGGCGACTGCCTCGTGGTGTGTCTGAACTCCGACGATTCGGCCCGCAGTCTGAAGGGTCCGACCCGACCCGTGGTCTCCCAAGGCGACCGAGCCGCGGTGCTCGCCGGGCTCGGTTGCGTCGATGCGGTCGAGATCTTCGACGAGCCGACGCCTGAAGCGCTCCTCATGCGGCTCCGCCCGGACGTGTTCGTGAAAGGCGGCGACTACCGCGTCGAGGAGCTGCCCGAAGCCGCACTGCTCGCCGGATGGGGCGGCCAAGCGGTGGTGGTCCCCTACCTCGAAGGACGATCGACAACCCGACTCGTGAAGGAGATGGGAAGCGATGCTTGACGCGAAGGCGACGAACGGCACCTACATCGTGACCGGCGGCTCATCCGGACTCGGAGCGGAGGTGGTGCTCGCGCTCGCCCGGGTCGGAGCACCCGTGACCGTCCTGGATCGGGTCGCGCCGAAAGCCGAGATCGACTTCGAGCTCGTCGATCTGGCCGACAGCCGGGCCGCGGAGGCAGCCGTCCGACGGGTCGTCGACCGCAGCCATGCCATCGACGGCGTGGTCACCTGCGCCGGGATCGACGCGTGCGGCGCCCTCGTCGACGTTCCGGGTGACGAGTGGGACAGGGTCGTCGCCGTCAACCTCCTGGGCACCGCCGCGGTCATCCGCGCTGCTCTGCCTGCGGTGTCGGAGAGCCGAGGCCGCGTGGTCACCGTGGCGTCCACACTCGGTCTGCGCGCGGTCGGAGACGCGACGGCCTACTGCGCGAGCAAGTTCGGGATCGTGGGCTTCACCCGCGCGCTCGCGAAGGAGACGGCAGGCCGGATCGGCGTGACGCTGCTCATCCCCGGTGGGATGCGGACCCCGTTCTTCGACGGTCGCGATCCGCAATACCAGCCGGGTCCGGACGCGAACCTCAACCCGCCCGAGCGCGTGGCGGACGCCATCTTGTTCGCGCTGCAGAGCCCGGTCGGTACGGAGGTTCGCGAGCTCGTCGTCTGCGCCGACACGGAGGATTCCTGGCCGTGAGCCCGAGCCGCCCCACCCTGCTGACCCTCCGGGCGTTGGGGCTGGGAGATCTTCTGACCGCGATACCCGCCCTGCGGGCTCTTCGACGCGCGTACCCGCGCCACCGCCACGTGCTCGCGGCTCCGGAAGCGCTCCGACCGCTGGTGCTCGCCACGGGCGCCGTGGACGAGCTCCTGCCGACAGCTGGGCTGGGCCCCGTGCGGTGGGACGGACCATCGCCCTCGGTCGCATGCAACCTCCACGGACGCGGCCCGGAGAGTCACGAGATGTTGGAGGCAGTGCGCCCCGGGCGCCTGCTTGCGTTCCGGCGGGATGCAGCCGGTTCCGTGCCTGACCCGGACTCGGCGACCTGGGACCCGGACGAGCACGAGGTGGACCGTTGGTGCCGCATGTTGCGGGCGTACGGTCTCGATGCCGACCCGCGTGACGTCGACCTGGTGCCCCCACCGGGTCCGCTGGACGATCAGTTGGTGGGCGCCACGGTGATCCACCCGGGCGCGGCCAGCGCGTCCCGCCGTTGGCCGACGGATCGCTTCGCTGCGGTGGCCGCCTCCGAGTGGGCGGCCGGTCGAACCGTGGTCATCACGGGGACGAGCGCGGAGCGCGATCTGGCGCTCGACGTCGCGACCCGTGCCGGGCTTCCGGTGTCGGCGGTGCTCTCGGGCCGAACCAACCTGGGCACGCTGGCCCGGGTCGTGTCGGCCGCTGGACTCGTCGTGTGCGGCGACACCGGCGTCGGTCATCTCGCGACCGCGGTCGGAACGCCGTCCGTGCTGCTGTTCGGACCGACGTCGCCCGATCGTTGGGGTCCACCGAAGTGCTCTCGACACCACGTGCTCTGGCACGGCTCGCTCGGCGATCCGCATGCGCCGAGTGTCGACCCCGGCCTGCTGTCGATCAGCGCGGCGGAGGTGCTGGCGGCAATCCGATCGATCCGCCGAGCGGCTGCTCATGGTTCTGGAACCGATGGTGGAATCCCAGAAATCGCAGCCGCATCTGATTGAGCTCGACGAGCTCCGCCTCGGGTATGCGCTCGCTCTCCCTGCCCGTCGACGGCAACTGGGAGGTCCGGCTCACCATTCGCTGCTTGCCGGTCACCGGGTCTCGACCGACGAATACCTGGACCTCCCACCGGTCGGGGCCGAGCTGTCGGATACCCTGCTCGACCGGGACCTGCTCGAACGCCGCCGCCGCCACCCCCGCAGAGTTCGGATTCTGCTTGGATGGTAGCGATCGAAAACCGAGAAAGCCCGGCCCCGCCCTCGTAGCTCAGGGGATAGAGCATCGGCCTCCGAAGCCGTGTGCGTGAGTTCGAATCTCGCCGGGGGCACAGCGCGACGCTCAGGTGTCGCCACCGGGTCAGGAGTGGGTCAGAGACCCGCCCCGACCCCGGCCGGGAGCGTTCATAGTTCGGAAACGTTCCCGATACGCGTCGCTCCTAGCTTGGCGTCCGACCGGTCAGCAGCGACCGGCGGAGGTGCTGCAGCGGGCCGCCCGCCATCAGGCGGCCGTCGATCGACTCGCCCCGAACCCAGCGTCTGACACACAATGCCCGGGCCGTCGGCGAGGACGGCGGCCAATCCGGTGCCCTCTGGGCGCCGAGACCACGAAGGAGCCAAGCGTTGAGCTACCAGGCCGAGTACATCTGGATCGACGGCACCAAGCCGATCCCGTTGATGCGCTGCAAGACCAAGATCGTCGAGGACGGCAAGGAGCCTGGTATCTGGGGCTTCGACGGCTCCAGCACGAACCAGGCGCCGGGCCACAACTCGGACTGCGTGCTCCAGCCCGTCTTCACCTGCCCGGACCCGATCCGCGGTGGCGACAACGTCCTCGTGCTGTGCGAGGTGCTCCTCACCGACTTCAGCCCGCACCCCACGAACACCCGCGCCGCTTGCGTCGAGGTGGCCGAGAAGTACGCCGACCAGAAGCCGGTCTTCGGCATCGAGCAGGAGTACACGTTCCTGCAGGGCGGCTACCCCCTCGGCTGGCCCACCAGTGGCTTCCCGGCACCCCAGGGCCCCTACTACTGCGGCGTCGGCTCGCCCGAGATCGTCGGTCGGCCGATCGTCGAGGCCCACACCCAGGCCTGCATGGACGCCGGCCTCGCGATCGAGGGCACCAACGCCGAGGTGATGATGGGCCAGTGGGAGTTCCAGATCGGGATCCTGCCCCCGCCCGACATCGGCGACCAGATCTGGGTCGCCCGCTGGCTGCTCTACCGCGTGGCCGAGGACTTCAACGTGCGGGCCACGCTCGACCCGAAGCCGGTCCGCGGCGACTGGAACGGTGCCGGCGCGCACACCAACTTCTCGACCGAGGCCATGCGCAACGGTTGGGACCCGATCATCACGGCCTGTGAGGCCCTCGGGAAGAACGTCGAGGAGCACGTCCGGAACTACGGCCCCGGCATCGAGGACCGTCTGACCGGCGAGCACGAGACGGCCCCCTGGAACGAGTTCAGCTACGGCGCCTCCGACCGTGGCGCCTCGATCCGCATCCCGTGGCAGACCGAGAAGAACAAGAAGGGCTGGATCGAGGATCGCCGCCCGAACGCGAACATGGACCCCTACGTCGTCAGCAGGCTGATCACCGACACCTGCTGCAGCGCGCTCGCCACGGCGAAGTAGCGGGCGTAGCGTCCACCCCCGCCTCAGCACGACCCTGAGACGGTACGACGGGCGGTACCTGCGGCACCCGAGAGGGAGCCCCGGTGCCGCCCGTCTGCTGGTTCCCCGGGCCGCGGTTTGCGGGCCCCCGGATGGCGGTATCGTCCGTGTCCGGCGCGGGTCCAGCAGCGAGCCCCGCTGATCCTTCGAGGTGATCCACGGTGCGGGTACGGCTGAGCAGGCACAAGTTCTCGACGCCGGGTTCGCCGGACCCCCGGGCCGAAGCCCAAGCGATACCGCAGTCCCACCCCTGTCCGGGACGTGGCAAGCCGACGTGGCGCGGCCGCATCCACCAGTGGGCGTTCTTCCTGTCGATCCCGGCGGGCGCTCTGCTCATCGCGTTCGCCAGCCGGGCCGAGGCCCGCGTCAGCGCGGTGATCTTCGCCGTGAGCCTGACCGCGCTCTACGGGACCAGCGCGCTGTACCACCGCCGGCCGTGGAGCGAGCGGGCGTCACGCAAGATGAAGCACCTCGACCACTCGATGATCTTCGTGCTCATCGCGGGCTCCTACACACCCATCACGCTGCTCGCGCTCCGACCCGCCTGGGGCATCACGCTCCTGACGCTCGCGTGGACCGGTGCCGTCATCGGGGTCACGATCACGCTGTTCCGCCTCGATCAGCTCCGTCGCATGGGGATGGTGATGTACCTCGCGCTCGGCTGGTTGCTCGTCGTCGCGCTGCCGCAGATCCTCAGTGTGCTCACCGGACCGGAGCTGCTCCTGCTCGCCGCGGGCGGCTTCTTCTACACCGTGGGGGCGGTGGTCCTGGCCACGAACTGGCCCAATCCGAGCCCCCGTGTCTTCGGCTACCACGAGATCTGGCACGCCATGGTGGTGGCCGCCGGGGCCTGCCACTTCGCGATGATCGCCCTCCTGGTGCACTGACCCACCGGTCGGCCGCAATTGCATGCAGATGGGTCGGGCCGGGTCCCCTAACCTGGGGTGCCGACCAAGGAGTCCCGCGACCGTGTCTCAAGCCGAAACCCCCAGCTCCGATGCCAACTCGGCTCCGGCCGACACCACTCCGTCGACCGAGGTCGTGAGCGCCCCGCCCGAGGTCCTCGACGCGCCGCCGGCCGCCTCGACGGCGCAGGAGGAGACGGTCTCGCGCCCCACGAAGCTCATCCGGATCGCCTCGATGGTGAAGGCCATGCTGGAAGAGGTCCGGCGCGCGCCCCTCGACGACGACGGACGCCGGGCGCTGCGCGAGATCCACGACCGTTCGATGCACGAGCTCGAGAGCATCCTCTCCCCCGACCTCCAGAGCGAGCTCGCCGACGTCGCGCTTCCGTTCTCCTCCGAAACGCCGAGCGAGTCGGAGCTGCGCCTGGCCCAGGCCCAGCTCGTCGGGTGGCTCGAAGGCCTGTTCCACGGGATCCAGGCGTCCCTCTTCGCGCAGCAGGCCACCGCCCAGCAGCAGCTCGAGGAGATGCGCCGGCGCCCGGCCCTCGACTCCGGTCCGGCGATCAGCGGTAGCGCCTACCTGTGACCGCGCACGAGGAGGTCCGTTTGCCGCGCGCGCCGCGCGCGGCCTGGTCTCCGGAGGACTGGCGCGCCCTCCCGGCGAACCAGCAGCCGGAGTGGCCCGACCTCGTCGCGCTGGAACGCGTGCTCGACGAGCTGCGCGACGTGCCGCCACTGGTGTTTGCCGGTGAGGCCCGCACGCTCACCGAGGAGCTCGGCCGGGTCTCGGAAGGCAAGGGATTCCTGCTCCAGGCCGGCGACTGCGCCGAGAGCTTCGACGCCTTCAACGCCAACTCCATCCGCGACAAGCTCAAGGTCATCCTCCAGATGTCGGTGGCGCTCACCTACAGCTCGGGTGTCCCGACGGTGAAGGTGGGCCGGATCGCGGGCCAGTTCGCCAAGCCCCGCTCGTCGGCCACCGAGACCCGCGACGGCCTGGAGCTGGCGTCGTACCGCGGCGACATCGTCAACGACTTCGCGTTCACCGCCGACACCCGGCGCCCCGACCCGCAGCGCCTCCTGCGCGGGTACCACCAGGCCGCGTCCACGCTCAACCTCCTGCGCGCGTTCACCAAGGGCGGCTTCGCCGACCTGAGCCGCGTCCACGCTTGGAACCAGGAGTTCGTGGCGACCAGCGCCCAGGGGCGTCGTTACGACGCGCTCGCCCAGGAGATCGAACGCGCGCTGCGGTTCATGAGCGCGTGCGGCATCGACCTGCGCGCGGAGCACCAGCTCCACCAGGTCGACTTCTACACGTCCCACGAAGCGCTGATCCTCGGCTACGAGGAAGCGCTCACGCGCCAGGACAGCCTCACCGGCGAGTGGTTCGACTGCTCGGCCCACCTGCTGTGGATCGGTGAGCGCACCCGCGGTCTCGACGGCGCGCACGTCGAGTTCCTCTCGGGCGTCCAGAACCCGATCGGCGTGAAGCTCGGCCCGACGGTCACGCCCGAAGATGTGCTCGCGCTCTGCGAGCGGCTGAACCCCGATCGCATCCCGGGCCGTCTCACCTTGGTCTCGCGCATGGGTGCCGATCGGGTCGGCGAGACGCTGCCTCCGCTCCTCCGCGCGGTCACCCTCGCGCAGCACCCGGTCGTGTGGGCCTGCGATCCGATGCACGGGAACACCTTCCAGCACGCCAGCGGTTACAAGACCCGCCACTTCGACGACGTGATGCGAGAGCTCCAGGGGTTCTTCGACGCCTGCGGGGCGGCCGATGTGTGGCCCGGAGGGGTCCACATCGAGCTCACGGGCGACGACGTCACCGAATGCCTCGGCGGTTCCGAGAGCATCGAGGGCGACCAGCTCGAGCGGCGCTACGAGACCATGTGCGACCCCCGCCTCAACGCCCGCCAGAGCCTCGATCTCGCCTTCCGCATCTCCGAGCTGCTTCGGCGCTGACCGCGCCCGCACCGCCCGGCCCGTACTGCAAAGGAGCAGCATGACGGCCAGCGACACCTTCGAAGACCTGGGTCCGAACTCGGGCCTGGTCGAGGAGATGTACCGCCAGTACCTCGACGATCCCACCTCGGTGTCGGAGAGCTGGCGCGACTTCTTCGCCGACTACACCCCACGCGCCGAGGTCGCAGCCCAGGCACCGCCCACGCCCGCCGTCGAGCCGACCCCCGCAGCCGCGTCACCCCGCGTCGGCGTCCCCATCGCGGCCGAGCCCGCCCCGGCCCCGGCCCACCCGGCCGGCCTCCCGATCGTGCTCGACGGCGAGGAGGTCAAGCCGCTCTACGGCGCGAGCGCGCGCATCGTCGAAAACATGGAAGCCAGCATCGGCGTGCCCACCGCGACGTCGGTGCGGACGATCCCGGCCAAGCTCCTCGAGGTCAACCGGCAGATCCTCAACAACCAACTGCGGCGAATCGGCGCGGGCAAGGTCAGCTTCACCCACCTCATCGCCTTCGCGCTCGTCCGGGCGCTCGATCACGTGCCGTCGATGAAGGCGGGCTTCGGCGCGATCGAGGGCAAGCCGGTCGTCGTGCACCACGACCACGTGAACCTCGGACTCGCGGTCGACGTCCAGAAGAAGGACGGGTCGCGCACGCTCCTCGTCCCCAACATCAAGGCGGCCGACACCCTCAACTTCGCCGCCTTCTTCGCCGCCTACGAGGACCTGATCCGCCGGGTCCGCAGCGGCAAGATCACCCCCGACGACTTCGCCGGCACCACCGCGTCGCTCACCAACCCCGGGATGATCGGCACGGTCAGCTCCGTGCCGCGGCTGATGCCCGGGCAGAGCTTCATCCTCGGTGCCGGCTCGATCGGCTTCCCGGCCGAGTACGAGGGCGCCGACCCGCAGACGCTCGCCCGCGTCGGCGTGAGCAAGGTCGTCACCCTCACCAGCACCTACGACCACCGCGTCATCCAGGGCGCCGAGAGCGGCGAGTTCCTGCGCTGGATCCACCAGCTCCTGCTCGGCGCCGAGGGCTTCTACGACGACATCTTCCAGAGCTTCGCCGTCCCCTACGAGCCGGCCCGTTGGAGCACCGACGACAGCCCGCTCGACGACCAGTCGGCGATGAACGAGAAGGTCGTCGCGGTCCACCAGCTCATCAACATGTACCGCGTGCGCGGCCACCTGATCGCGAACCTCGACCCCCTCGGTCGCCGCAAGCCGCACACCCACCCCGAGCTCGACGTGAACCACTACGGCCTGACGATCTGGGACCTCGACCGCGAGTTCCCCACCAGCACGCTCGCGGTCGACAAGAAGCAGATGAAGCTGGGCGCGATCCTCGGCGTGCTGCGCGACGCGTACGCGCGCACCGTCGGCGTCGAGTTCATGCACATCCAGGAGCCCGACCAGAAGACGTGGATCCAGGAGCGCGTCGAGCGCCCGCACGACGCCGCCACCCCCGACGAGCAGCGCCGGATCCTCGAGCGGCTCAACGCGGCCGAGGCCTTCGAGCGGTTCCTCGCCACCAAGTACCTCGGGCACAAGCGCTTCGGCCTCGAAGGCGCGGAGAGCCTCATCCCGATGCTCGACGCGCTGCTCTCCACCGCCGCTGACACCGGCATGCAGGACGCGGTGTTGGGCATGGCGCACCGCGGCCGGCTCAACGTGCTCGCCAACGTCATCGGCAAGAGCTACATGCAGATCTTCCGCGAGTTCGAAGGTTCACTCGACCCCACGTCGGCCCAGGGCTCCGGCGACGTGAAGTACCACGTGGGCGCGGTCGGCAAGCACCAGTCGCCCGCCGGTCACGTGATCGATCTCACCCTCGCGAGCAACCCGAGCCACCTCGAAGCCGTCGACCCGGTCGTCGAGGGGATGGCCCGCGCGAAGCAGGACCGCATCTCCGACGCCGAGGGCGACAAGGTCCTCAGCGTGCTGATCCACGGCGACGCCGCCTTCGCCGGGCAGGGAGTGGTCGCCGAGACCCTCAACCTCTCCGAGGTCCCCGGCTACGAGGTCGGCGGCACCGTCCACATCGTCGTCAACAACCAGCTCGGGTTCACCACCGCTCCCGAGCTCGGCCGCTCCAGCATCTACGCGACCGACGTCGCCAAGATGGTCCAGGCGCCGATCTTCCACGTCAACGGCGACGACCCCGAGGCGTGCGTGCGGGTCATGCGGCTCGCGTTCGAGTTCCGCCGGGCGTTCCGCAAGGACGTCGTGGTCGACCTGGTCTGCTACCGCCGTCACGGGCACAACGAGACCGACGAGCCCGCGTTCACCCAGCCCCGCATGTACGCGCTCATC
>JAODBH010000246.1 GCA_025463865.1 Actinomycetes bacterium
ACGGCACGTCGTTGAAGTAGTAGGCCCGACTGAGGTTTGCATCTTTGAGCCGGTCCCAGATGGTCGGCATCGTCGCGGTGGCCATCGAGTTGTGGGTGCGGTCGGTCTGGGCGGAGTGCTGGTAGAAGCGGTTCGGATACGTCTCGGCCATCGTGGCCGAGAAGTACCGGTCGAACGTCGTCCACTGCGGTACGGCCTGGCCGTAGAAGGAAAGATCGGGCGCCTGGTAGTAGCCGATCGAGAACGGGTCGTTCTCCCCCGAGACGAGCCAGCCGTCGCACCGGCCGCCGTTGAGCTGGATGCGACCGCCTTCGAAGGACTGGTCGGGGTCGGGACTCGCGCAACCCTGGAAGTCGGTGAGGTGATGGGTGAGCTGCTGCCGGCCGTATCGGTCGGTGAAGCTGAGGCCGGCCTGCTTGCCGTCGGCGCCGGGCACCCAGCCCAGGTAGTGATCGAAGGAGCGGTTCTCCATCATCACCACGACGATGTGGTCGATCCCACTGTCCGCCGGAGCGGGCAGTCCCCCGCTCGTCCTGGCCTCGGCTCGGGCGGCGAACGGATCGAAGCCCGCCGCGGATGCCGCGCCGACCGCGGCGACTCCGAGACTGGTGCGAAGGAATGATCGGCGACTCAGCGGCACAGGAGCTCCTCGCGAACGGGCGACAGGGACTGGTGGAGGTTGGGCGTCACCGGTAGTTGTTGAACACGTCGCGGGCGAAGCGGTAGGGCACTGTGTCGGCGTAGCCGAGATGCGCGAGACCGAAGAGGTCCTCGATGCTTCCCAACGTCGAGTAGTGGTTGTAGGGGGTGTCGTTGAAGCTGCCCGGCTTGATCCACGGAGAGACGAGCACCGCACCCACGCGTCCACCACCGAGACCACCGATGCCGGGCAACGGGGTGTTCGGACCGGGTCCCTCGCCACAACACGCCGAAGCGTCCGATTGCGGGCTGTCGGATTCGTCGAACGTCACGATCAGCAGGCCGTCGGCCTTGTATGCCGGAGAGGCAAGGATCTTCGGCACGACGCTCTTCAGGAACGCGTCGGCCGAGACGAGACCGCCCGGCTCACCGTTCACGCACGGCGTGTCGTGGCCGTCGTGGCACAGGTTGGGTGTGATGTACGTGAGGTTCGCGGTCGTCCGCGCGGAGGCCAAGTCGGCCTGCAACGCAGTGAGCGGCACGTCGTTGGTTGCGCAGGTCGGCGAGTCGATCAGCGAGTGGAAGTACACGAACGGGTTGTGCCGCGCCGCGTACTGGTCGGTGGGCTTCGCCGTCTGCGTGCTGTCGGCCGTGTTGAGCACCGGGTGCCGGCAGGTCGTCGCCTGTCCCGACGTGTTCCCCATGTCCTCCATGTAGGCCTTCCAGCGCAACCCGGCGCCGGTGAGCTGGTCGGCGATCGTCTTCACGGTCGACGGGTACACGCATCCCTGACCGACGGCCTGTTGGGGAGCCACCGTGGTCGCGCTCGCGAAGTCCGTGTAGATCTGGCAGTCGGCCTGGGTCTGGACGTTGGGGCCCTGCCCACTGATCTGCGCGATGTAGTTCGGGAGGCTGTTGTGGGCCACGCCGTAGTACTGCGTGAGCAGGGTGCCCTGGTTGCGCAACGTCTGCGTCAGGTACGGCGCGGGCGAGCCCGGGCCGAAGGTCGTGTCGTAGCCCTTGTTCTCGAGGTTGATCACGAAGACGTGACCCACCGGCGGCAGGTACGCGGGTCTCGCGGGCCCCGCCGCGGCGGCTGGGCGCTCCGCCGAGGCCCCCGCGAGCCGGGTGTCGTGACCGCCGGTGGCCGCGACGGTCCCGACCACCGCGAGCACGACGACGACGCCGACTACGACGAGAAGATTGGCGCGCGAAAGGGAATGGCGTTCGCTGAGTTTGTCCACGAGTCCGGTTCTTGCCCGGCCGACGGTCCGTGAATCGCGGTTTGTCGGAACCTCGTGTGCCGTTCACCCGACGTTCACCGGGGTGGACGAAATGCCCGCAGCGCGACGTCGACGCGCCTTCCCACGCCGGGTCTACGGGGCCTCGGGCTCCTCGAAGAACGGCTCGGAACCGAGGAGCATCGGGTGCCCCCCGTTGACGACCACGACCGCGTTGCTCTCCATCCCGTCCAGACGACCGCCGGTGATGCGCACCCGCACGTTGCCGGGGCTGAACCCGAGCAACTGGTCGTCGAAGGCTCCGTAGGGCCGCGCGACCCAATTCTCGGACGCGGGATCGTCCACGTCGAGCTCGACAACGACGCGTCCGTCGAGGAGCGCCGTCACGATGACCCGTCGAGCGGCGACGTCGACGCCCTCCGGCGCGGCCGCGCGGCTGGACTTGGCCCGAAGGACGTCGGGAAGGTCCATCTCCCGGAATCCGAGCGGGGCCGGACTGATCCAGGCTTGCGTCAAGGTGTGCCTCCCATGAACCGGCGGATGACGCAGAGAGGCTGGACGCTCAACCTCGGAGCCCGAGGGGTACCCCTCGGGACGGGGCGCGAAACGGTGGCTGCAGCCCGTGGCCGTGCCATCCATCCCCGACCCGGAGGAGCCCGGCCGAAGCCGGGCTCCTCGCCGTGTAGGGCAACACGGAGGACGGCCGCCGCACGGTTGCGGTCGTCCCACCCGGAGAACGACGGTTACCGGCCGGTAGGTTCCTCGACCGGGTGCCCGGTCCCCGCGCTCGGGTACAAACGGGGAATGGCGACGAAGAAGGCCGCGACCGGCGCAGCGACGAAGAAGCCCGCAAAGAAGGCGGTCGCGGAGAAAGCCGTCGCGAAGAAGACGGTCACCAAGAAGGCTCCGACCAAGGCAGCCACCGCAAGGAAGGAGACCGCGCCGAAGGTTGCGGCCAAGGCGCTCGCGGCATCCAAGACCGACACGTCGGGCGCGACGACCAAGGCGCCGACGAAGAAGTCGCCGACGAAGACGGGCGCACCCAAGAAGACCGCCGGGAGGAAGACCACTCCCGAGACGGCGGCCAACGGCAGGCTCGCGACCCGGCCCGCGGCCCGCACCGACGGTTCGGACCGGCTCGGCACGTACCGGAGGAAGCGCGACTTCGAGAAGACGCCCGAGCCCGCGGGCGTCGTCGCGGACGCTCCCGCCGATGCGCCGCGGTTCGTCGTCCAGCGGCACCGCGCCCGCCGTCTGCACTACGACTTCCGGCTCGAGATGGGCGGCGTGCTCGTGAGTTGGGCGGTCCCGAAAGGCTTGACGCTGGATCCCGGCGTCCGCCACCTCGCGGTGCACGTCGAGGACCATCCGCTCGACTACATCGACTTCGAGGGCGTCATCCCGAAGGGCGAGTACGGCGGCGGCGACGTGATCGTGTGGGACCGCGGCACCTGGAAGCTCGACAAGTACGACGATCCGCTCGATGCTGTTGCGCGGGGCGACCTCCACATCGAGCTCAACGGCGAGAAGCTCAAGGGCCGGTTCGTGCTCGTCCGGTCGAATGGGGGCTCGGAGAGCTCCGGCCAGGACCAGTGGCTCGTTCTGCACAAACGCGACGACGCGTCGGTCGACGGGTGGGACCCCGAGGCGCATCCCGCTTCGGTGCTCAGCGGCAGGACGAACGACGCGGTCGCGGCGAACCCCGATCGCAAGTGGACGCGCGCCGGTGAAGAGACGCTCACGCGTGCGGTGCCGACGTTCCCGGGACCGACGCCTGAGGAGCTCGACCAGCTCGACTCGCTCCCGAACAAGGGCACCTGGGAGCTCCAGGGCCGTGAGCTCGCGCTCACCAACCTCGACAAGGTGCTGTTCCCGCCCCGGGACGACGGTGAGCCGGTGACCAAGCGCGAGCTGATCCGCTACTACGCGTCGATCGCGCCGACGATGCTGCCGTATCTCTTCGATCGCCCGCTCAACCTTCACCGCTACCCGAACGGCGCCGGATCACAGGGCTTCTGGCAGAAGCAAGCGCCGGCCCACACGCCGGAGTGGGTCCGCCTGTGGCACCGCGAAGACGCGGACGAGGGCGAGAGCGAGGACTACATCGTCGCGGACAGCGCCCCGACCCTCGCGTGGTTGGCGAACCAGGCGGCGCTGGAGCTGCACGCCTGGACGTCGACGATCGCCGACCCGCAGAAGCCGACGTACGCGCTCATCGATCTCGACCCCGGCACCGACACCACGTGGGAGCAGCTGCTCACGCTCGCCCGTCTGCACCGCGTGGCGCTCGAGCAGCTCGGCGTGCGCGGCTATCCCAAGGTGAGCGGCCAGCGCGGGATCCAGATCTGGGTCCCGATCGAGCCCGGTCCCTCGTTCGACGAGACGCGCGCGTGGGTCGAGACCTTGTCGCGCACGGTCGGACGGGTGGTGGGCGACCTGGTGAGCTGGAACTGGGGGAAGTCCGACCGCGGCGGCAAGGCCCGCCTCGACTACACGCAGAACGCGATCAACAAGACGCTCGTCGCGCCGTACAGCGTGCGACCCGCGGCGGGCGCGCCCGTGTCCGCACCTATCGAATGGGACGAGCTCGAGGAGCCCGAGCTCCGTCCGGACCGATGGACCATCCGTACCGTCGGCGACCGCCTCGCCGACAAGGGCGACCTCATGCTGGCGATGCTCACCGACCGCCAGAGCCTCCGCCCGTTGTCCTGATGGGCGGAAAACCGCCGTCAGAGGGTCGCGGCGGCGACCGGCTCGGCGACATCCGCGGGCGCGCTGCGCCGCACGCGGCGACGAACAGGCCAGGCGAGCAGCACGAGTGCGATCGCCGCGGCGACGAGCACGGCAAACAGGTCGCGCCGGTACCCAGCTCCTGTCTTGCAGAACGGTTGCATGTTGTTGAGGACCGTCGCCGGCACGGTTCGCGCTCCAGGCCGTACTGGCGCAGGTTTCTGCAGGCTGAACTTGGGGCTGCCGAACAGCTGCACGAGCGTGTTCGAACAGTCGGTCCGTCCGTAGTGGGGCGCCGACAGCGTCGCCTCGAGCGCCGGCATCGACTCGGAGTACGGCACCGCGACGATCGCCACCGCGGCCACGAGCGCCAGCCCGGCCAGAGCCATCGTCACGATCCGTCGCTGCATCACCGGGACGCTACGTCGCCCCGACCTCGTTCGCTCGAGAACGGCAGGCGGTCCCGCGGGATCGCCTTCCGCATCACGCATCGCGTCCAGGCCTCGGACAGAATGACCGGATGTCCGAAGCGGCGGCGCGGAAGCTCTGGCTGAGTCTCGAGGCGCTGCACGACGTCGTCTACTTCGCGCCCGGCGTCCGCGACGCCGGGATGGCGCTCGGCCTACGCGGTTTCTGGATGACGTACTTCGCGTTCCGCGCCGCACCCATGGGTCCCGTCGGGCCCGAGGTCGTGATCGCGACGTTCGCGGGATTCAAGCCGGCCATGGTGGAGAAGGCGATCCCCGAGGCCTGGACGCGCGTTGCGCCCGAGGCCTGCGTGGAGGCCCGGTCGCGGTTCTCCGCCGATGCGCTGCGCGATGCAGGCGTCGACGCCGAGGCGTGCGCCGCCGCGAACGCCAGACTCTCCCCCGTCACCACCACCGCCGACCGGACCGGGCGGCCGCTGTTCACCGCGAACGCCGCGGTCCCGATTCCGGACGATCCGATCGCCGCGTTGTGGCAATACACGTCGACGTTGCGCGAGCACCGGGGGGACGGCCACATCGCCGCGCTCGTCACCGCCGGGCTGACCGGACTCCAGGCCCATCTCCTCCAGGTCGCCGCCGGACGTCACGCCGCGGAGGAGATCCGGTCCGCACGGGGTTGGGACAAGCAGGAGTGGGCCCGGGCCGCCGCGCAGCTCCAGGGGCGCGGCCTGCTCACGCGCGAGACCACTCCACGGTTGACCCCGGCGGGTCATGCGTTGCTCGCCGACATCGAGAACCGCACCGACCAGCTCGCGTGGACCGGAGCCTTGGCACCGTTGGGCGAGGAGGGCGTCGACGAGATCGTCGAGCTCCTGCGCCCGTCGGTCCGTGCGTTGTGGGACTCCGGCGTGTTGCCGGACGTGAACCCGACGGGTCTCCCGAAGCCGCTCTGATCGTCAGCCGACGACCACGCCCACCAGCAGGACCACACCGATGACGATGAAGACGGCCGGGATGATCCACCGGCCCCAGCGTTCGATGAGACGGACCACAGCGTCGCGCGACGCGACGAACGCGCCGAGGAAGAGCCACACCGCCACCAGGACCGCGAACACCGCGACGTAGACCACCATGTGCCAGGCCGAGGTGCTGAACAGGGGGACGTAGACCGCGACGTTGTCGGCCCCGTCGGCGAGCACGACGGCGAAGACGCCGAACGTGCTCGAAGCGATCACCGGGATCTCGTCGTGCTCTGCCGTCACGAGGCCGCGGATGCCGAGCGCCAACGGCACGACGCCGAAGAGGCCCACCCACCGGCCTGGCACCGCCGCGAGCCCGGCCGCCGCAGCCGCGCTCACCCCGACCAGGACCGCGATGCCGAGGTACTGGCCCAAGGCGATCTGTGCGGTCGACAGCTGCTTCGATCCGAACAGGGCGGTCAGGATGACGAGGTCGTCGAGGTTCGTGGCGACGAACGCGCCGACGGCGATGGGGATGAGAGCGAGCACCGCCGGGCAGTCCAGCAGGTCTGCGTCCATCCGGCGTCGATCCGCGCCTCGAACCGCCGATGGGGACGGCTACGTTCGGGCCCATGCATGGTGTCCTCGCCATCCCCACGAGCTCCCGGCGGTGACTCCCGACGAAGGAGACCAAGGACCGGCCGCGGTCCCGGAAGCGCCGCCCGGAGTACCGCCGCCCGGTCCGCCGCCCGGTCCGCCGACCGGGCCGACTGGTCCTACCGACCTGCATCAGATCGTCGGGCGCCTCGAGCACCTGCTGGATCCGTGCAGCAACGCGATGCAGGCGCTCGAACGGCGGGCCGAACCGGCGTGGCGCCGGGCCACCCGCGGGGAACCGCGACTGCCGGTCATCATCGCGGGCGTCACGACCATCGCGTTCGAGCTCTCGCTGCCCGCGCGCGTCGCCGACCGACCCCGATGGGTCTTCGGGATCATCGCGCTCGTCATCCTGCTCGGCATCTACATCGCGAACCCGCGACGCATCGACCATCCTTCGCCGAAGCTGCGTTTCGCCAGCATGGTGTTCATCGCCATCCTCAGCGTGAACAACGCGATCTCCGCCGGCCGCCTGGTCCTCGACCTGAGCCGGGCGCAGGGCATCCGGTCACCCGGCGAGCTGCTGCTCACCGGTGCCGCGATCTGGCTCACGAACGTCATCGTGTTCTCGCTCTGGTACTGGGAGCTGGACCGGGGCGGGCCGGGCCGACGCGCCGAAGGCGCGCAGCCGTATCCCGACTTCCTGTTCCCGCAGATGACGAGCCCGGATCTCGCGCCGCCCGACTGGGAACCCGCGTTCGTCGACTACTTCTACATGTCGTTCACCAACGCCACGGCGTTCAGCCCCACCGACGTGATGCCCATGTCCCGGTGGGCGAAGCTCACGATGCTGTTGCAGTCGGCCATCTCACTCGTCACCGTCGTCCTCGTGATCGCGCGAGCCGTCAACATCCTGAAGTAGCCGCGGTTTGCGGGGCCGGCCCGCGGGCGCATAGCCATTGCACCATGAACCAGATCGCTCGATTGCTCGACGCCAACGATGCCTACGCTTCGGCCCGTGCCCATGCGGCGGACTCCCGCCCGAGCCGGCGCCTCGCCGTCCTCACGTGCATGGACGGCCGCATCGACGTCTTCGCCGCGCTCGGCCTGCACATCGGCGAGGCCCACGTGCTGCGCAACGCCGGCGGCCGGGTCACCGACGACGTGCTGCGCAGCCTCGCCCTGTCGACCCACGTTCTCGGCGTCGACACCCTGGTCATCATGCAGCACACCGGCTGCGGCCTCGCCGGAGTGACCGACGAGGAGCTGCAGCGCCGCACCGGAGCCGATCTCGGCTTCTATCCGATCGACGACCACGCGAAGGCGCTGCGCGAGGACATCGCCATCGTCTCGAGCCAGTCGTTCCTCGGGCCGTTGCAGCTCGTCGCCGGCTTCGTCTACGACGTCGAGACCGGCGGGGTCGCCGACGTCGCCCGGTGGGAACGGCCCGAATAGCGCCGGTCAACCCAGCGCGGACCGGTTCTCCGGGCAGAGCGTGGTCACGGCCGACTGACCGACGCTGTATGCGAGCAGAGTCGGGCCGTTGGCCGAACCCGACCGGCCGGAGTCCTTCACACCGGTGAAGCCGGTGGCGATCCGGTCCGCGACCCGGCGGAAGTCGGCCGAGGTCGGACCACCGGTCCGGCGGTCGCCCGGAGCGGGGATCGCTACGTCGGTGCAGAAGCGCCTCCCCGCCGCGAGCAGCTCCGAGCGCGACACGCTGCGGTCGTCGAGACCGCGCAGCGTGACGTCGCTGCGGATGCCGGCGAGGAAGTCGTCCTGCGCCTGCGACGCCCGGGTCGGGATCGTCGTCACCGTGCCCCGGGTCGAGCCGTTGGGCACGATCGGATTGTTGTCGAGCTTGGCGGGCGCACCGATGAGCACGAACGCCGCCGCCACCAGGAGCGCCAGGGTGCACCCGATGCCGACCTGGGTGCGCAGCCCGAGCCGGGCCCATGCCGCCGCGACCACGGCGAGGGCCCCCGCTCGTTCCGTCGACACACCCTCAGCCATCGCATCCGTCTCCGTTGGTCCGCGCCGGACAGTAGGCGACGACCCTGCCGTTCGCGATGCGGGCCGGAGCGCCTTCACCCTCAGGAACTCCGACCCGGTCCCGCGTCGTTTGACACCCGACGGGTCGGGGGTCGCTCGGCGGCATGTGCACGGGGGGATGCGCACGCGCCACAGCGTCGCCCCGACCCGCCATTGGGCGAATCGGTCGCCGGCCCTGGGGCCGGCCCGACGACAACGGGGTCGTCGGACCGGCCTGGGGATCAGGCGATGAACTGGGCCGGGATCCACTCCGGCACCTGGGGAACGGGGACCGCCTCCCCTTCACGCACCTTGCGGGGTCTGCCCCGCCGGCGCTTCTGGGTGACGACCTTGCCCTCGGTGACGAGCTGGCCGCCCCACACGCCGTACGGCTCGTGACGGACCAGCGCACCCGCGAGGCACTCGTCGCGCACGGGGCAGGCCAGGCAGAACTCCTTGGCCTCGGCGATGTCCTCCAGCTCCTCGCTGTAGAAGAGCTCGACGAGACGGGCGGAGCCGTCACGGCACCGTGCGTCGGCCCTCCAGGTCTCGTCTCTGATGTCGGTGATCTCGAAGGCGAACATTCGCCTGCTCCCTTTGCTCGGGGCGGGTGGAGTCGGGGACGGGGGTCGGGGTCGGGAACGGAATTGCTGGGAACGGAATTGCTGGGAACGACGAAAAAGGCCGCCGGGGTTGCCCCGGCGGCCTGTGTGTGCGGTGCGACTGGGTCGCTACTGCAGGGTCACACGAGACCGGCGGGGCGGCACGTTCTTGTGGTCCGTGACGAACATCGTCTTGACGGACCACGAGCCGGCTGCCGGCGAGCAGAGAATCTCGAGCCCGCGCGAGAGACCGGCGTCGGCCACATACAGCTGGCTGAAGCGGATCTCGCTGGACATCTGGCTGCTCTCGATCGTGTGTGCTGCTGCGTCTGGGTGGGCGCTCAGGTTAGCGCCCCGAAGGGCCCGGCCGAGCCCGGTCACCTCACCACAAGCCCGAGGCGGGGTCAACCGAATTAACGGGGAGGGTCATGGCGCCGGGATCGCGGCGTCGCGGCGGGCGTCGGCACCGGCCCGGGCGGCCGCCAGCAGGTGAGCGTGGACCGCCGGCGGGCCGGCGATCGTGTCGCCGCTGACCAGCCAGGCGTCGGGGTCCCCGGCCCAGTCGGTGACGATGCCGCCCGCCTCCCGCACGAGCAGGGCACCGGCCGCGACGTCCCACGTGCCCAGCCCGAGCTCGAAGAAGCCGTCGAGGACGCCTGCCGCGGTCCAGGCGAGATCGAGCGTGGCCGAACCGATGCGCCGGATGTCCTCGATGCTGCGGGCGATCGGCAGGAACGTCTCGACGTAGGCGTCGAGCATGTGCCGGCGCCGGAACGGGAATCCGGTCCCGCAGATCGCGGCTTCCGGCAGGCGTTCGCTCACGTGCAGCTCGACCCCGTTGCGGAAGGCCCCGCCGCCCTCGGTCGCGGTGAACGTCTCCCCGAGCATCGGCGCGTGGACGACACCGACGACGGGGCGGCCATCGGCCACCAAGCCGATCGACACACCGACCGCGTGCAACCCGTGGAGGAAGTTGGACGTGCCGTCGAGCGGGTCGACGAACCATCCGACGTCGGCCCGCTCGCCACCCGACTCCTCACCGAAGAACGCGATGCCGGGCGCGGCGCGTGCGAGCGCGTTGCGGATCGCATGCTCGCTCTCGACGTCGACCTCGCTCACCCAGTCGCCGGGCGCCTTCGCTCGGACGAACTCGGCGCCGCCCCATGAGCGCTCGACGACGCCGCCACCGATGCGCGCGGCTTCGAGCGCGGCCTCGAGGAGAACGGGAAGGTCGAGCCCGCTCACCGGGCGAGCGCGCTGTGCAACTCGTCGAGCAGGCCCTGATTGCTGGCTGCGAGCACCTGCCGTCGCTCCCCGGGATCGGTGATCGCGAGATCGCGACCCGACGCGTCGACGACGCGCCCGCCCGCCTCCTGCACCGCGAGCATCCCGGCGAGGTAGTCCCACGGCCCGACGTTGCCGACCGCGTCGAGATAGCCGTCGAGGTGCCCGGCCGCGAGGTCGCAGAGGCTCAACGCGATGGAGCCGAGGGCGCGGAACTGGTTCCAGCCGAGGGGCTGGGCCGGCATGCCCGAGATCGCGATGATCGAGTCCGACAGCCCGCCCCGGTTGGCGACCGTGACCGGGTCGCCGTCACGCCAGACGCCCCGACCGCGCACCGCGTGGGTGCTCGACTCGGTGACCTGATTGGTGACGAGGCCCACGAACGGGCCGTCGGCGTCGACCGCGCACAACGAGATCGCCCAGTACGGGAGGCCGATCGAGCAGTTGGTGGAGCCGTCGACCGGATCGATGACGACGGTGATCGCCGCGTCCGGGTCGCCGCTCCGGCCCGACTCCTCGCTGACGATCGCGACCGGCGCTTTCTGCAGCACCTCGAGCGCGGCGGCGTCGGCGACGAGGTCGAGCGCGTATTGGTCGGAGCGGTCGCCCCGGCCCCTTCGGGCTTCAGCGTTCATCGGGGCGAGCGCCCGGCGCACGGCGTAGGCGGTGTCGGCGAACAGCTCCAGGAGATCGTCGCTCTGCACGCCCAGGACCTTAGGCGCCGATGGAGCACGCTACGCGTGCTCAACCGGCGCCTGAAGATCTAGAGGGGGACGATCTCGATGACGGCGTTGTAGTCGGGGACACCGGAGCGGTCGCGGGCCGCGGCTCCGAGCAGGACGTTGCCCTCGGGGAAATAGGTCTGGACGTTGCCCGGCCGGATGGCGGCGACGTGCACGCGCGCCCGCATCGAGCCGTGCTCCGACTTCAACAGGACGCGCGCGCCGTCGCTCACGCTCAGCCGTCGCGCGTCCTCCGACGCGAGGAACACCGCGTCGCGATCGGCGCCGGTGAGCGGATCCCGCTCCTGATGCACCATCGAGTTGAACTGCTTGCCCCGACGGGTGCTCATCACGAACCGCCCCTCGGGCACGTCGCGTGCGTGGGGCAGCACCGGCGTGAACCGGCCGCGGCCGTCGGCGGTCGGGAACACGCCGCCCTCGGCGAGCCGCTCCCCGCCCCACTGAAACGCGTCACCAAGCTGGTGCAGGTGCTCGATCCCTGCGTACATCGGGACCACCCGCGCGATCTCCGCGCGCATGGCGTCGCCCGACGGGAACGACGCGAGGTGACCGCGCTCGGGATCGACGGCTCGCGCGAGGTCGCCCCAGATCTCCCATTCGCTGCGGGCCTCGCCGATCCGCGGGCCCTTGATCTCGGGGCTGTAGATCACGCGTCGTTCGCTGGTCGTCTCCGTCCCCCCGTCGCGCTGCTCGTAGCGGGTGGACGCGGGCAGGAGCACCACGACCTCGCCCGGTTCGATCAACATCTGGCTCGACAGCACGATGTCCTGGTGCACCCGTACCGGCAGCTGGGCCAGCGCGTCGCGGGTGAACTCGGGATCGGGCAGCACGTCGAGGAAGTTGCCGCCGCTCGAGTACAGGACTTCGATCGAGCCGCGGTGTGCGGCGTCGATCATCGCCGCCGCCGTGAGCCCGGGCTTCGACGGCACCTCGAAACCCCAGTGGGCCGAGAGCGCCGCCGCGTTCTCCTCGTCGACCGGGATGCCACCCGGCAACGCGGTCGCGTACGCCCCCATCTCCGCGCCGCCCTGCACGCCGGAGTGGCCCCGGATCGGCATCACGCCGGCTCCGGGCTTGCCGACGTTGCCACGCGCCAACGCGAGGTTGACGATCGCAGCGACGTTGTCGCTCCCCCGCTCGTGCTGTGTGATGCCCATCGACCAGACGAGGATCGCCGTCGGCGCCTCGGCGTAGTGCTTCGCGAAGCGTTCCATGTCGGCCCGGGTCGCGCCCGAGGCCTGCTCCAGCTGGGTGAACGACTCCTGCTCGAGCTCCGCCAGCAGCTCGTCGAACCCCACGGTGTGCTCCAGGATGAACCCGCGGTCGAGGGCGCCGGTTGCGAGCAGCACCTTCATGACGCCGTTGAGGAACGCCAGGTCGCCCCCGGTGTGCACGGTGAAGAAGTCGTCGGCCATCTTCGTGCCGAACAGCGCGCTCTCGGTGTTGCTCGGCACCCAATAGCGCTCGAGTCCGGGCTCTCGCAGCGGGTTGACGACGATCACCTTGGCGCCGCGCATGCGGGCCAGGTACAGGTACTTCATGAACACGGGCTGGGCGTTGGCCACGTTGCTGCCGAACAGGATCACGAGGTCGGTGGCGATGACGTCGGTGTACGACACCGACGTGGCCCCGATGCCCAGCTTCTCGTGCAACGTGACGGTGGACGGTGCGTGACAGACGCGTGCCGCGTTGTCGATGTTGTTGGAGCCGAGGAAGCGGACCGTCTTCTGCGCGGCGTAGTACGTCTCGTTGGTGATGCCACGCGCGGTGAGGTAGACGCCCAGCGAGGCAGGTCCCGCGGCGCGGATCCGGCCGGCGATCAGGCCCAGCGCGTCATCCCACGACACGCGGTGGAACCCGGGCTCTCCCTTGCGGCGCACCATCGGGTAGGGGAGCCGTCCGAGGTCTCGCAGCTGCTTCCCGTTCAGCTTCCGCAGCGGCTCGACGTCGGCGAGGATCGCCGGATCGAGCGCTCCCATCGTGTTGACCTTCAGCAGGTTGAGACGGGTGGTGCAGAGGTGCACGCCGTCGATGGTCCAGTCGTGAAGACCCGCGACGCCCAGCGCGCAACCGTCGCACGCGCCCTTGCGCAGGATCCTCGACGCATAGAGCAGGTTGCGGCGGTTGTCCCAGATCGTGTGGAGCATCTCGCGGTAGTGGTGGGGCTTGGTCTCGCCCGCGCCGTTGGGCCGGAATCCGACCCACAGGTCGCGACGGGTCTTCCGGCCCCCTTTGCCGACGCGCCGACGCTCCTTCTTGCCGCCCTGTCCGACCCAGCGCCCCACGTCAGCCGCTCGCGGGAACGCTTGCGGGCGCGGGAAGCGCGATTCGCTCGGGGTGCGAGTACACGTTGGCGCGGCCGCTGCGCACGAAGCCGACGACGGTCTGGCCGAGCCGGCGCCCGAGGTCGACCGCCAGGCTCGACGGCGCCGATACGGCCACGAGGATCGGGATCCCCGCGATCGCGGCCTTCTGCACGATCTCGAAGCTCAGCCGGCCCGAGACCACGAGCGCGGCGTCGCGCAGCGGCAACTGGCCGGCCATGAACGCGTGGCCGATCACGCGGTCCACCGCGTTGTGACGGCCGATGTCCTCCCGCACCACGAACAGCTCACCGTCGGCCCGGGCAAGACCCGCGGCGTGCAGGCCGCCGGTGCGCTCGAAGACCGATTGGGCGTCGCGCAGCCGTTCGGGCAGGGCGCGGACGACGTCGGCGCTCATCACCGGGCCGTCGCCCACGGGCACGCACTGCCGCTCCACGTCGTCGAGGCTGGCCGCGCCGCAGAGGCCGCAGCTCGAGTTGGTGACCAGATCGCGGCGGCGGATGTCGTCGGCCGGGACCGGGCTCCGGAGCTTGACCGTCACCACGTTGTAGAGCTGCTCGCCCTGACCGCCGAGGCAGTAGGCGGCCGAGGCGAGCTCCTCCGGCCGGCTCAACAGCCCCTCGGTGACGCAGAATCCCACCGCGAGCTCGAAGTCGTGGCCGGGCGTGCGCATCGTCACGGCCAGCGGCCGGGGCTCCTGGCCGGGCCCGTGGACCCGGATCTCCATCGGCTCCTCGGTCACCAGCCGGTCGGGCCGCTCGCGCACGGTGTCGCCGTCGATGACGACGACCCTGGTGTTGGTGACGGGAAAGCGCGCGGGGGCATCGGACACGGTCAGAGGCTAAACCCGAGACCGAGTCGCGCGAGGTCCTCGGGAGTGTCGACGTCATCCAACGCGTCGGCGCGCGTGACCCGTTGCCATTCGGCTTCGGAGATGGGTGCGAAGCCCGCCCGCTCCAGCAGCGATCGGAGCGAGCCGCCGCGCGGAGCGCGGCCGGCTTGCGCGCCGGCAAGCTGCTCGAGGGCTTCGGGTCCGTAACGGGCGCAACACAGCTGCGGGAAGCCGTCCTGCAGCGGGACCGCGCTCCCCCGGCCCGGCCAGCCCGCGATGAGCGCGAGCAGCCCTTCGTCGACGAGGGGGAGGTCGACGCCCAGGAGCAGCACCGGACCGGTCGCTCCGAGCACGTCGACCGCGGTCGCGAGCGCCGCGAGCGGACCCTGCCCGCGTGGCTCGTCGGCGACGGCCCGAAGGCCCGTCCATCCCGGGCCGACCTCCAGCACGGGGTCGCACACGGCCGAGAGCACGCGGGCGGCCCGGGTCGCGAGGGTCTCGGTCCCGATCCGGAGCGTGGCCTTGTCGACGCCCATCCGCCGGCTCATGCCGCCGGTGAGCAGCACGCCCGCGATGCGGTCCGGCACCGGACTCAGGCTTCGGGGGCGGGCTCGCCCTCGCGCGCCAACGTGTAGCGCGTGACCTTCCAGCGGCCGTCGCGCCGGGCGAGCAGCAGCTCGTCACGCACTGCGTGCCCGTCGTTCAACGCGATCTCGGTGACCACCGTCGCGACGTCCTTGTCGTCGGTGGTGCTGACGATGGTCACGCCCCGGGCCAGGCGCTCGAGCTGCTGGCGGCCGCGGTACGCCTCGCGCTTCGCCTGCAGGAACTCCTTGCGCTCCAGGTTGTCCTGGAGCTCGATGCCGGACAGCGTCCAGAGCGTCTCGAAGTCGAGCCGGTCCCACGCGAGCTCGTAGGCCATGGCCGCGTCTTCGGGACCCGGGCCGCGGTCCTTCGCCATCAGGTACGCGAGCGCGCCGATGACGAACAGGAACGCGATGCCGGCGAGGATCAGCGGCACGCCTACTCCACCAAGCCGTCGACCGCGAGGGCCATGGTCGCGTCCCGCTCGGTGATGCCACCGGAGTCGTGCGAGGTGAAGAGCACCGTGACCTTGCGCCATCGGACGTCGAGATCCGGATGGTGGTCGGCCTTCTCGGC
This sequence comes from Actinomycetes bacterium, assembly GCA_025463865.1. GTDB lineage: Bacteria > Actinomycetota > Acidimicrobiia > IMCC26256 > Chersky-534 > Chersky-534. The sequence goes on from JAODBH010000246.1 coordinate 15,572, forward strand.
GAGGAACCCGACGCGAACGACGAAAGCGATCGCGTCGGGGAACGTGGGCAGCTCGTACGTCCGGACCAGCGCGTCGCCCTGGCGCTCCCATTGAGGCAGGCCCGCGAGCGTGGCATCGATGTCGGCGTCGGAGAGGAGGGGCACGGCCCTCATTCTCATCCTCCTCGAGCGGTCGTGGCGAACGCGGGAAAGGTGCGGCATCCACTTGGCACACGAACGTACGTTCGATACGGTGACGGTCATGGCTCAACCGATGGCTCACCCCGAAGCGGCTGCGTCGCCCGGCGAACGGCTGCGCTGGCAGGTGGTCGAAGCGGCCCCCGAGCAGCAGCAGCTGTTCGAGACCCCGCCGGAGCGCATCGTCGGCACCGGCGAGTTCCGGGGGCTCGAGTTCCTCCCGGTGCAGGCCCGCCGGATCATCAACGAGGTGCCCAAGACCTCGCCCGTCCCCTTCCGGCACACGATCAACGCCTACCGGGGCTGCAGCCACGCGTGCACCTATTGCTTCGCCCGGCCCACGCACGACTACCTGGGCCTCGACTCCGACGTCGACTTCGACCGCGTGATCGTGGTCAAGGTGAACGCGGTGGAGCGGCTGCGGGCCGAGATCGCACCGAAGCGTTGGAACGGCGATGCGATCGCGATGGGTACCAACACCGATCCGTACCAACGCGCCGAAGGGAAGTACCACCTCACCCAGGGCATCATCGACGTGCTGAGCGAGGCCCGGAACCCGTTCTCCATCCTCACCAAGGGCACGCTGATCCTCCGCGACATCGACGCGCTGGCCGAGGCGGCGCGACGCACGTCGGTCGAGACGAGCTTCTCCATCGGCACGGTCGACGAAGAGGTCTGGAAGCTCAGCGAGCCGGGGACCCCACACCCGATGCGGCGGGTCGAGGCGGTGGCGAAGCTCAACGAGGCCGGTATCCGGTGCAGCGTGCTGATCGGGCCCATCCTGCCCGGGCTCTCCGACGCACCGGAGCAGCTCGACGCGGTGGTGGGCGCGTGCGTCGACGCCGGAGCCCGCTCGATCGCGCCGATCCTGCTGCACCTCCGGCCGGGCGTGAAGGAGCACTACCTCGGCTGGCTGCAGGGCGCGCGTCCCGACCTCGTGCCCGAATACCACGAGCGCTACCGGCGCGCGTACGCGAGCACCGAGCAGCGCAACGCGCTGACCGCCACCGTCCGCGACCTGATCGCCAAGCACCGCCGGCGGGTCCGCCGCAGCGGATCGAACCGGGCCATGCCCACGCTGTCGGAGCGTTTCGAACGCCCTCGCTGAGCCCGCGCGAGACTGCCCGCGTGGCCGTCACCGAGTCTCCCGCACCGGAATCCGTCGAGATCGACCGGACGACGGGCATCGCCTCGTTCGTGTGGGCCGACGGTCCGGCGCAGTTCTCGCTCGAGGACCTGCGCAGCAACTGCCCTTGCGCCGAATGTCGCGGCCTGCGCGAGCGCGGCCTGCCCGTCTGGCCGAAGCCCACCTCGCCCCTGCCCCTCGCGCTCGAGAGCGCGGAGCTCGTCGGCGGCTGGGGCATCTCCTTCTCCTGGAACGACGCCCACGCGACCGGCATCTACTCGTGGGCCGTCCTCCGCGCCTGGGTCGGCCTCGAAGGTGACGACTCCGTCTGACCTCAGCGCAGACCGTTCGTGCGTCCCCGGAGCACACATATCGTGGTCCAGGGACGCACGAAGATCTACAGCGGCTGGGCGCGGAGCTGGTCGAGCACGCGGGCGCACTCGACGCCGTCGGCGAACGTCGGCGCGCCGGGGACAGGGGCACCGGCGCGGACGGAGTCGCGCACCTCGGTCGCCCAGGCCTGCATCGGCACGAGGTGCGGGTCGCCGCCGGTCGGGGCAGGGGGCGGCTCGATCTCCTTGCGGAAGCCGTCGGTGAGCCGCAGGGTGATCTTCCGGTCGCCGACACACTCGATCACGCC
>JAODBH010000272.1 GCA_025463865.1 Actinomycetes bacterium
CGGGGAGGAGCAGACGCAGGAACGCGAAGATCTCGTCGTCGGTGAGTCGCTGCCCGTCGAGCTCCACCTGCGACAACACGCTCATGAGGTCTTCGGCCGGCGCGGCGCGACGCTCGGTGAGGATGGCCGCGAAGTAGTCGCGCAACGACGTGCTCGCGGCGAGCCCGCGCTCCATGTCGAAGCCGACGCTGATGAGCTCGACCGCCCAGCGGTGGAACTGCGGGAGGTCGGACTTCGGCAGACCGAGCAGCCGGGCGATGACCTCGACCGGGAACGGGAACGTGAGCTCGCGCACGAGCTCCGCCGAGCCGCGGTCCTCGAACTCGTCGATGTACTCGTCGACGATCTGGGGGACGGTCTCCGCCTCCCAACGCTCCATCACCTTGCGGCTGAACGCCTGCTGCACGAGACCGCGGTAGGTGTGGTGCTCGGGCTCGTCCATCTCGAGGATGGTGTGGCCCATGACCTGGCCCATCACCGCGGCGTAACCCGCGGACGAGAACGTCGCGCCGTCGCCGAGCACAGTCTTCACCGCGTCGAAGCTGTAGGCCGTGAACACGGTCGGGAGGCCGGCTGCGATCGCGTCGCTCTCCGCGCTGTTGTCCAACCCCGCCATCGTACGGACGTCCTCGAGCAGCAGCGGAGACTTGGCCCGCGATTCCGCGAACATCGGGTACGGATCCTCGACGGTTCCGATTCCCTGGTTGCGGTTGAACTCCTCGAACGGGTCGTACTCGCTCTCGGGGGTCTCGACTGCGGTCATGCGGTCCTCCGGTGCTTCTCACGATCGGGCGCGCGAACGGACGAAGTTACACCTGGTCCACCGGGGTTCCACGCGGGCCGGGCCGGCTTCGGGCATGATCGGGCCCGTCGCTCGAGGGAAGGCAATCCATCACGATGAACGGGATCAACGCCGGTCTCCTGCTGCTCCGCGTGGCTGTGGGCCTCACGATGGTGGCGCACGGCTACAACCACGTGTTCCGGGGCGGGAGGATCAAGGGCACCGCCGGGTGGTTCGGGAGCCTCGGCATGAAGCCCGGGATCCTGCACGCGTGGCTGGCCAGCCTGGTCGAGCTGTTCGCCGGGGCCGCCCTCGTGCTCGGGTTCCTCACGCCGCTGGCCGCGGGTGCCCTCGCCGGGACCATGGTCGTCGCGCTGATCATCAACCACCGCAAGAACGGCTTCTTCATCTTCCGGCCGGGTGAGGGCTGGGAGTACGTCATGAACCTGGCCGCCGCCTGTCTCGCGCTCGGCGCGATCGGGCCGGGGGAGTGGTCCCTCGATCACGCCTTCGACATCAAGTTCGACCAGCTCGACGGCTGGGCCGGCCTCATCATCGCCGCCGCCATCGGCATCGGCGGCGGGATCGCTCTGCTCGTCGTCTTCTGGCGCCCGGAGGCGCCGAAGACCTGACGCTCCCTCCGCAAGCGCGGCGCGTGCGTTCAGGCGGCCGTCGTGACGCGCTCGATCTCCTGGACCAGGAGGGGGAGGACCTCGCGCCAGTCGCCGACGATGCCGACGTCGGCGGTCTCGAAGACGAGGGCGTCGGCCTTGGAGTTGATCGCGAGGACGGTGCGCGCGCTGCGGTAGCCGACGGAGTGGTTGAACTTCCCGCTGAGGCCCACCGCGACGTAGAGGCGCGGCGCGACCGAGCGGCCCGTGATGCCGATCTGGCGCGCGCGGGGGAGCCAGCCCTTGTCGGTCACCTTGCGGGTCGCGCCGAGCTCCGCCGCGAGCAGCCCGAGCAGGGGGTCGAGCGTCGGGTAGTCCTCCGGTGCGACGCCCGTGCCGACACCGACGATCACGTTGGCCTCCGCGAGCGTGTCCAGATCGTCGTCGCGGGTGCGGGCGAGGATCTTGACCCGGTTCCGGCTCTCGACCCGCTGCTTGGAGACCGGTGCGACGTGCTCGCGCGGCTGCAAGTTCGGGAGCACGCCCGCGCGCACGGTCGCCATCTGGATCGCCGACGTCGCGGTGATCGCGGCCACGAGCTGGCCGCCGAACGCCGGCTTCCACGCGGTCAGACGGCCGTCGTCGGCGACCTCGAGCCCGACGGCGTCACCGGTGAGACCGGCGCCCACCCGCGCCGCCGCGCGCGAGGCGACCTCGCGTCCCCACGCGGTGCTGGGCACGAGCACGGCCCACGGCTCGAGCGCGGACGCCCAGTCGGCGACGCCGCGGGCGATGTCCTCCTCGATGGCCGGTCCGTCGAGCTCGACGATCGCGTCCGCTCCCCACGCCCCGAGGAGGCTGGGGTCGAGGGGCTCGGACGAGATCGCGACGACGGATCCGTCGAGGTCGGCGGCGAGGGTGGCCGCGGTACCGAGGAGCTCCCGAGTGAGGGATCCGCGATCGGGCTCGACGACCACCCCGATGACGTGACCGGCGGGCGCGCCGTCGCCGAATCCGATGCCTCGCGAGGCCGGTACCGAGCCGAGGTCGGTGAAGTCGTCGAGCGAGGCATCGAGCGCGCCGCGGTCGGCGAGCATGGCGACCGCGCGGCGGACCTGCTCGTCGACGGGCGCGTCCGGGAAGAGATCGCGGAGGCGCTCGATCTCGAGGAGACGGGTCGATCCGACCCACGTGGGGCTGGCGGCCTGGCCCCAGGGCCCGGGCCCGAGGTCGGCGGCGTCGAGCCGGCGGATCTTCGCGGCGTCGACCGCGTCGCGCGCGTCCTGATCCATCTTGCACGGGTCGCACAGCCGCTCGGCGGTGGAGAGAAGGGCGGGGAGGTGCAGCTCGGCCTGGACCCAGCCGTCGTCGTACTCGCACCGGACGTTGACGAGATCGCCGTCGATCGCGAGATGGCGGACGCCGGTGCCGAACGGCAGGTCGAGGAGCTCGGCGAGCTCGGGGCCGACCTGGCCGGTGTCGGCGTCGACCGAGTTGCGACCGACGAGCACCAGATCGAAGGGGCCCTCGTGCTGGAGGGCGCCGGCCAGCGCGCGTGAGGTTGCGAGCGTGTCGGACCCTGCGAACGCAATGTCGGTGACGAGCACGCCGGTCGAGTCGACGCCGCGGGCGTCGGCCCACGCCACGGCCTCGCGCAGGGAGTCCTCCGCGCTCGGGGGTCCGAGGGTGAAGAAGGTGGCTTCGCCGCCGTGCTCGGACACGAGATCGACGGCCTGGGCGACGGCGCGGCGGCAGTAGGGGTTCATCTCGAGCTCGAGGCCCTCGCGGACGAGCCGGCCGTCCGGCCCGAGGACCATCGCCTCGAACTTGGGGATCTGCTTCAGCAGGGCCGCGATCCGCATGGTGCGCTCACTCCTCGAACGTCGGGCCCATCGCCCGCGAAGGCATCAAGTCTGGCAGCTTCACGATATGAGCCCGGCCGAAGCCGCTCGGGCGCGAGTGCCCTCCTAAGCTCCGCCCGTGACCTACCCGACCCTCACGCTCGACCGCCCCGCCACGCGGCAGGTGCTGGGTGAGCTGCGCAAGGCGCGCTTCAAACGGCGCACGCAGGACATCGACTGGGTCGAGTCGCTGTACAAGGCGTACCTCACCGGCCTCGCCGCGATCGCGCTGATCATCGCCGCGTCGTCCGTCGTCGGCGACGGCCGTCTGCACGCCTCCGAGCTGCTCGACGTGCGAAATCACGGGCCGGCGATCGTCGGCATGGTGCTCGGCGCGCTGATGCTCCTCGGCCTGCGCTCCGGCGCCCGGGGCGGCCCGCTCTCGTTCGAACCACCCGACATCACCCACGTGCTGCTCGCGCCACTCGACCGGGGCTCGGCGGTACGGCCGATCGCGTGGCGCCAGCTCCGCGGCGTGCTCGCCATCGGTCTGGTCGGCGGCGCCACCGCCGGCAACCTCGCGAGGGGCCGGCTCCCGGGCGCCACCGCCGCGTGGGTCGCGGTCGGCGTCGTCACCGGGCTCGCGATCAGCCTCGCGGTGTGGGGAGCGGCGGCGATCGCGTCCGGCCGCCGGATCCGACCTCTCGTTGCCACCGGTATCGGCCTCGTGCTGGTGGCGTGGCCGGCCGTCGACCTCGCCGCGAAGACGACGACGAGCCCGCTCACCTGGTTCGGCAAGTTCACCCTCGCGCCGCTCCCGGGCTCGGACGCGGTGCCGCTCGGCTACATCGGCCTCGCGCTCGTCCTGCTCGTCCCGGTCTTCGCGCTGCTCGGCCTGGCCGGCGTGTCGGTCGAGGCCGCCCAGCGCAGGGCCGGGCTCGTCGACCAGCTCCGCTTCGCATTGACCATCCAGGACGTGCGGGCCGTCGTCCTCCTGTACCGGCAACTGTCGCAGCACGGGACGCGCACCAAGCCGTGGTGGCCGCACCGGTCGCTCTCCGGCAAGGCTCCGCACCCGTCGACGTGGCGGGCGCAGATTCGACGCGGGGTCCACGGACTGGCCCGCTGGCCGCTCGTGCGCGTGGTGCGCATGCTCGCCCTCGCCGCGGTTGCCGGGGCGTGCGCGGCGGGGATCTACGCCGGCACCACGCCGCTGGTGGTCGTGGGAGGTTTCGCCTGGTTCATCGCCGGCCTCGACGCGGTCGAGCCGCTCGCGCAGGAGGCCGACCACCCCGACCGCGGCGCGGAGTTCCCCGTCGAACGGGGCCCGATGTACATCCGCTCGTTGCTGGTCCCGTTCCTCGTCATGTTCGTGCTGGGCCTGGCCGCGGCGGGAGTCGCCGCCGCGCTGGACCCGGGTCTACGTGCGGCGGAACCCGCGTTGTTCACGGTCGTCGCCGCCGCGTTGGCCGCCACCGCGGCCGGCGCGGTGTCGGTGATCGCGGGCGCGCCCAAGATGGGCAGCCAGCTCCAGCAGATCCTCGGCGACTACGGCGGGATCATCCCGCTGTTCCGCCAGGCCTTCCCGCCGCTCCTCGCCACCGCCGGCTTCGCGCCGGTGATCGCGGCGCAGATCGCGGTGAAGCACCACAACCTCCCGATGCCCTACGTCGTGAACACCGCCTGGGTCGTCGCCAGCATCGTCCTCGTGTGCGGCGCGTGGATCAACAGTCGAAGGGACCGGGCGGCATGATCGCGTTCGAAGCGAAGTCCGTGCGCAAGGAGTACGACACGCTCGTCGCGCTGAAGGACGTGAACCTCAAGGTCGGCGAAGGTGAGTTGGTCGCGTTGGTCGGCCACAACGGCTCGGGAAAGTCGACCCTGCTGCGCATCGCCGCGGGGCTTCTCGAGGCCACGAGCGGTGAGCTGCTGATCGGCGGCGCGCCTGCGGGATCGCTCGACGCTCGAGCGGAGTTCTCGTTCCTCGCCGACGAGCCCGTCCTCTACGACGACCTCAGCGTCGACGAGCACTGCGAATACGTCGCCATGCTGCACTCCTCTCCGCCGGAGTGGCCCGAGAAGGCCGTCGGCATCGTGCAGGAGCTGGGCCTCGCCGAACGGGTCGGCGACCTGCCGTCGAAGTTCAGTCGCGGCCTCCGCCAGAAGACCGCGATTCTCCTCTCCCTGATCCGCCCGTTCTCGGTGCTCGCGGTCGACGAGCCGTTCGTCGGCCTCGACCCCTCGGGCCAGCAGGCGATGCTCGACCTGCTCACCGGCGCGGCCGAAGCCGGTGCCGCGGTGATCGTCAGCACGCACCAGATGGAGTTCCTCGACCGGGCGACCCGCGTCGTCATCCTCCGCGACGGCGCCATCGTCCAGGACGGCAAGGTCGGCCGCGAAGAGGTCCTCAGGAACCTCGGGTGACCCGCTCCCCGCAGATCGCCTAGAGATCTGGACGTTGCCCGGCGAGCTCCATGAGCGCGGCCATCTGCTCGTGCAGGTGGGCGAGGGAGTGGTGCGTGAAGCGGACGTTGACGATGTTGGCGCCCGCAGCCCTGGTCTTCTCGAGCTGCTCGAGCACGCGGTCCGGCTCCGCGCCCGGGTCGAGTGGGCGGTTGCTCTGCAGCGCGATGTCGATGGGTGCCTCGCGTGCGTCCCATGCCGCGGTGTCGCGTGCCTTGGCGACCATTGCGCCCATCTCCGCGGTGCTCAGGCCGAACGGCGCCCACGCGTCGCCGAGCTCGACGGCCCGGCGCAGCGAGCGCTGCGTGCGGCCGCCGATCCAGATCGG
>JAODBH010000280.1 GCA_025463865.1 Actinomycetes bacterium
CGACGCGCTCGAGCAGGCGGAGCGCGCCGGTGGTGAGGCCGTCGCCGCAGGTCTTGTCGCGGGGGAAGCGGGCCTTGTCGACCACTCGGACCCGCAGCCCGAGGCCGGCAGCGGTGATCGCGGCAGCGGTGCCTGCGGGCCCCGCACCGACGACGAGGAGATCGAGTTCCATCAGGCCGCCGACGGTAGTGGCATCTCGACCTGGGGCGTCCACTGAGTACCTCTGAGGTACTCAGTGGACGCACTTGAGTTGGGGCGGCGGGGGGTCGATACCCGGGGGATCGGGCCCTCACCCGCAACGTTCCCGGGAGTCACGTGCTGTTCGTTCGCCGCATCGCCGCACTGTCCGCCCTCGCCGCGCTCGCTCTCGGAGGTGTGGCGGGCTTTGCACCGACGGGTGCCGGCGCCACCGTCGCCCCGATCTACGCCGACAGCATCAACGACACGCCGATCCACCCGATCTGGTTCCCGGTCGAGGGCAAGGTGTCGTACAGCAACGACTTCGACGGCGTCCGCGGCGGCGACACCCGCCACGACGCCACCGACATCATGGCCGGGAAGCTGCAGCACATCGTCGCCCCCGCTTCAGGGACGGTGACCCGGATGAAGATCGCCGACGGCGGCACCGGCGGCAACCAGCTCTCGCTCACGGGCGACGACGGCTGGAAGTACTTCTTCGCGCACATCAACAACGACACGCCCGGTACCGACGACGGCCTGAACCCGCCCGAGTGGCGGTTCGCTCCCGACATCACCGTCGGCATGCACGTCGCCGCGGGCCGCTTCCTCGCCTACGTCGGCGACAGCGGCAACGCGGAGGACACCGGCTCGCACGCGCACTTCGAGATGACGACGCCCGACGGCAAGATCGCCAACCCGTACGTGAGCCTGCGCCTGTCGCAGGGGCTCGCGGCAGGGAACCGCTGCCGGTTCCCGTCGAACCCGACCGCGCACCCGTCCGCGAGCTCGGGTCGCGGGTACTGGGTCCTCGGTTCCGACGGCGGGGTCTTCACCTACGGGTCACTCGGGTTCTACGGCAGCACCGGCGGGATGAAGCTGAACTCGCCGGTCGTCGGGATGGCCGCGACGCCGACCGGCAACGGCTACTGGCTCGTCGCCTCCGACGGCGGGATCTTCTCGTTCGGTGACGCGAAGTTCTCCGGCAGCACCGGAGCGCTGAAGCTGAAGTCGCCGATCCTCGGGATGGCCTCGACGCCGACCGGCAACGGCTACTGGCTCGTGGCCGGCGACGGCGGCATCTTCTCGTTCGGTGACGCCGCGTTCTACGGCAGCACCGGCGCGATGGTCCTCAACAAGCCGGTGGTCGGCATGTCGAGGACGCCGTCCGGCCACGGCTACTGGCTCGTCGCGTCGGACGGCGGGATCTTCTCGTTCGGTGACGCCACGTTCTTCGGGAGCACCGGCGCGCTGCGGCTGGACCAGCCCGTCATCGGCATGGCGACCCGACCGCAGGGCGACGGCTACTGGCTCGTGGGCATGGACGGTGGCGTCTTCACGTTCGCCGCCGCCCCGTACGTCGGCAGCACCCCGGCCGAGGGTTTCTGCGTGGCCCCGACCGCCGCGCAGATCGTGCCGTCGGCCACCGGTGCCGGCTACTGGATCCAGGGCACGGGCGGTCTGGTCACGGGCTACGGCGACGCCCGGCAGCTCGGCGACCCGCACACCCTCGGTGTGAAGGCCATCGGCATCGCGGCGGTGCAGTAACCCCGTCGGTGAATCGTCGGCCCGACGGGTCGGAATGCCGCAGTTGGGGTAGGAATCGACGCACACCGCACCGGCAGGACAGAATCTCCGCCGTCCTTCCGCGCCCGCACCGACCAGGGAGCACTATGAACGTCGTCGTCTGCGTCAAGCAGATCCCGGACCCGGCCACCCCCGGGAAGCTCAATGCCGACTCGAACACGCTCGAGCGTGCCGGGAAGCTGATCCTCGACGAGTCCGACAGCTTCGGCGTCGAGATGGCGCTCCAGCTCGTCGACAAGGCCGGCGGCGGCGAGGTCACCCTCGTCTCGATGGCCCCGAACGACGAGGTCTCGGGGCTGCGCACGGCACTGGCGATGGGTGCGGCCAAGGCGATCCTGGTCTCCGACCCGGCGCTGGCGGGATCCGACTCGCTCACCACCGCCAAGGTCATCGCGAAGTCGGTCGAGCGGGCCGGCGACATCGACCTCGTCCTCACCGCGACCGAGAGCACCGACGGCTACACCGGCACGATCCCGGGCCAGGTCGCCGGGCTCCTCGACTGGCCGGCGCTCACCTTCGCCAAAGAGGTGGAGATCGCCGACGGCACCGTGAAGATCCAGCGGCAGACCGAGGCCGGCTACGACGTCGTCGAGGCCTCGCTCCCCGCGGTCGTGAGCGTGACCGCCGGTGTGGTCGAGCCGCGGTACCCGTCGTTCAAGGGGATCATGGCGGCGAAGAACAAGCCGGTCGACAAGGTGACGGCCGCCGACCTCGGGCTCGACGCGTCGGAGGTCGGCTGGTCCGGCGCCCGGCAGCAGATCGTCTCGGTGGAGAAGGCGCCCGAGCGCCAGGCCGGCGAGAAGATCGAGGACGACGGCTCCGCCTACGAGCAGATCGTCGCCTACCTCGAGAAGCTCAAGGTCATCTAGCCGCCGTCATCCGATCCGCCCGGTCATCCGACCCGCGCCGTCCTCCCGGACGCGCGACCGCGAAGGGAACGCACCAATGGGACTGAAGATCTGGGTCTTCGCCGAGGCCGACGGCGACAAGCCGGCCAGCGCAACCCTCGAGCTCCTCACCAAGGCCCGTGAGATCGGCGAGACGGTCGAGGCCGTCTACGTCGGTGCCAACGCCGACGCGCTCGCCGGCGCGCTCGGCGACTACGGCGCCAGCAAGGTCTACGCGATCGACCCCGGTGGCCGTCTGCCCGGCGTCATCGGTGCGGCCGCGCTGGCCGAGCTGCTGCCTGCGAACTCACCCGACATCGTGCTGTTCGCCCAGAGCTACGACGGTCGCGACGCGATCTCGCTGCTGTCGGCCAAGCTCGACAAGCCGGTGCTGACCAACGGCTTCACGATCCGTCTCGACGGCGACAAGGTGATCATCGGGACGCAGATCTTCGGCGGCAACACGCTCGTCGACGCCGAGTTCGAGGGCGAGGCCCCGTACCTCGCAGCGATCCGGCCGAAGTCGTTCGCGGCCGAGCCGGGCGGCGGCGCCCCCGCCACCGTCGAGACCGTCCCCACCCCGGATGCGGGCCGCGCGGGCGAGGCGAAGGTGCTCGACCACCACGTCGAGGAGCGCGAAGGCCCGAAGCTCGAGGAAGCCGTCGTCGTGGTGTCGGGTGGTCGCGGTCTCGGCAGCGCCGAGAACTACGGCCCGCTCGTCGACGACCTGGCCAAGCTGCTCCACGGAGCCTCCGGTGCGTCCCGGGCGATCGTCGACGCCGGCTGGGTGCCGTACGCGAAGCAGGTGGGCCAGACCGGCAAGACGGTGAAGCCCAAGCTCTACGTCGCGATCGGCATCTCCGGCGCCACACAGCACATGGTCGGCATGAAGGGCAGCGACAACATCATCGCCAACAACAAGGACGGCGAGGCACCGATCTACGGCATCCCCGACCTCGGAGTCGTCGGTGACGCGACCAAGGTCGTGCCCAAGCTGATCGAAGCGCTCAAGGCCCGGAGCTGATCGGGCGGGTGCAGCCCTGACCGCTCCATGTTGATTCGACGGCTGGGATCCGGGGACGGCGACGTTCTCCGGATCCTCGCGGTCGACAACGCGCGGTTCGACGAGCCCGGCGAGGGTGGTGCGCTCCAACCGCTCACGCCCCGGGCCGCGGAGCACCTGCTCGCGAACGAACAGGCCCACGTGCTGGTCGCCTTCCTGGGCGAGGAGCCCGTCGGGTTCCTCTTCGCCTTCGAGCTCCTGCGCCGCGCGGCCGACGTCGGCCCGAGCGAGCTCTACGTCGACGAGGTGGGGGTCCGCAGCGACCACCGCCGTGAGGGGATCGGGCGGGCGTTGCTCGACGCGCTGTCGCAGCTCGCCCGGGGCCGCGGGATCACGAGTGGCTTCGTCTTCACCAACGCGTCGAACGGGCCGGCTCGCGCGCTCTACGAGTCGTTCGGCGGCACCCGCCCCAACGCCGACGACGTGATGTTCGACTTCCGCCTCGGCTAGAAGCCGAGCCCGAACCGTCAGCCCGAGGCTGCCGGGACGAGGTCCGACACGTCGACGTCGACGAAGACCGGCGTGTGGTCCGACGGCCCGGTGCCCTTGCGCCCGTTGCGGTCGATGAGGGCCCAGGTCATGCGCTCGATCAGCGGCTCGGTCATGAGCACGAGATCGATGCGCATGCCGCGGTGCTGGTGGAAGGCGCCCTGCCGGTAGTCCCAGTACGAGAACAGCTTGGGCTGGTCGTAACGGGCCCGGAACGCGTCGGCGAGGCCGGCCTCGTGCATCCGTTCGACTGCGGTGCGCTCCGCGGGCGTCACGTGCGTCGCGCCCTCGAACGCCTTCACGCTCCAGACGTCCTTGTCCTCCGGCGCGACGTTGAAATCGCCGAGCACCGCGACGAGGTCGGTCGCGGAGATGTTCGTGCGGAGGTACTCGCGGAACTGGTCGAGCCAGAGCAGCTTGCGCTCGTAGAACTCGGTGTCGACCTCGCGGCCGTTGGGGACGTAGACCGAGAAGACGCGGACACCGCCGCACGTGGCGCCGATCACACGTGCGTCACCCAGATACGAGTCTTGGTCGCCGATCCCGCTGGTGACGTTCTCGATGCCGACGCGCGACAAGATCGCGACGCCGTTCCAGCGGCCCTGGCCGTGATGCACGCTCTCGTAGCCCAGCGCGCCGAACGTGAGCTGCGGGAACGCGTCGTCGGCGAGCTTGGTCTCCTGCAGGCACAGCACGTCGGGCTGGGCCTCAGCGAGCCACTGCTCGACGCGAGGCAGGCGGGCCTTGAGCGAGTTGACGTTCCAGGTGGCGATGCGCATGCAGACTGTCTACCGCGAACATCTCGGGCGTTCACTGAGGCACATTGCGTGCTCACCGAACCCGTACCGAGCTACCGGCGGGAATCCTTGCCTGGCTTCTTGGCCTGGCCCCGGGAGTGCAGCTGGACGACCTGCTGGAACGTCGGTCGGTTGATCCAGCGCATCGGCAGCGCCTTGGCGAGCAGCGGGTCGAACCGGATCTCGTCGTCGGCCGGGACGCGGACCCAGCGTGCGGGCAGCGGGCTCGAGAACTGCGTGGTGAGCGCGTCGGCGGCCTGGGCCAGCGAGGACCAGAGGACGGTGCGGCACGCGGCGAGCGATGCCGCTGCGGTCGCGGTCCGGCCGCAGTACGCGTTGTGCCAGCCGCCGCTCGTCTTTTCACCGAGGATGACACGGAGGTCCTGGAGCACGGCGCCGTACGAGCCGTTGTCGAACGCGGAGCCCTTGTGGTCCTGTGGGTTGTCGTCGACGGTCAGCTTCAGGGATTCGAACGGGGTGCCGACCGCGCCGCCGAAGATCGCGTCGGTGAGCGGCTTCCACCAGGCGTCGAGCACGGCGATGGCGGCACCGTCCTCGTAGGCGCCGTCCGCGTTCGTGTCCTTGCGGTGGCCGCCGGCCTTGGCCCAGAGCTCGAGCTCCTCCCGCATGGCGAGGAGCCGGTCGTCGGCCGGCGCGGAGTCGCTGGTCATCACGCGGAGGAGGAGCGGGAGGACCTGCTCCGCGCGCAGGTCGACCGTTCCGGCGTCTCCCATCGCGTTCACCACGTCGGCCGGAACGATGCTCTTGTTCTTGGTCTTGATGAGGTTCTCGAGCCGTTCGTCCAGCAGCGTGACGCGGTGCAACGGCCCGAAGCTCCATTGCGCGTCCGACGGGCGGAAGCCTGGTGCCTGCTGGTTGTTCCACGACGCGAGGAACCCGGCGTCGGGGTTGACCTCCCACGGCTGAGCGGCGCCCGCGAGGTAGCCGTGCCAGTCGTGGGTGCCGTCACCGATGGTGGGCAGGTCGGGGTCGACGCCCTTCGCCCGCAGCGGCACCTTGCCGGAGTGCTGGTAGCCGATCGTGGTCGCGTCCACGTACAGCCAGTTGAACGTGTAGTCGATGCTGTGGGCGGCCGTGCGGAACGCGTCGTAGCCGCCCTTCATGAACCTCGGGTCGTTCAGCTGCTTGAAGCCGGCGGCAGAGCCGAGCTCGTCGCCGTAGGTGCTGCGCTTCTGCGCGATGGCGATCGGCCGGCCCGAGGTGAGCGTGCCGCGCTCCACGATGGGGCCGTAGTCGGGGCTGCGCTCGATGTGCCAGGTGTAGGTGGTGCCGTCGGGCGCGATCGTCTCGTGGTCGAAGGTCTGGATCGCTACGCAGCTCCCCTTGCGGAGGTATCCCTCGGAGGCCGTGGTCGCGGCGCCGCCGGAGGGGTCGCAGAGGTTCAACACGAAGCTGTCGATGTTGTCGGCACCCGAGGACGTCGCCGAGAACGCGAAGTCGGCGCCGCGGCCGAGTTGGACGTAGAGGTCGGCGCCGGCGAAGCCCACACCTCGGGCGTCGATCCCGGGGCCGTGGACGTCCTTCTCCATGAGGAGGCCGGGCACGTTGTAGCCGACCTGCGGGCCGAACACGGCGATCGGCTTGCCCGACTTCGTGTGCGAGCCGGAGACGAGGAGCGCGTTGCTCATCGACGGGGTGGCGTCGGCGGGATCCGGGGCGAGCGCGAGCACGTCGTCGACGGCCTGGGCCCGCGTGGTGGGCGTGGCGACCGCGGTCGACGCCGCCGCCGAGCCGGTTCCGGCCGCCGGGAAGCTGGTCACGCCGGCGAGCACCTTCCCGGTGGTCGGAGGACGGGTGGAGCCCGCGGCGGTGAGCGACGCGCAGTCGACGGAGGGAACCGCGGCCGGCTGGACGGGGCCGAGGTCGTCGTCGTACGGAGCCGAATGGCTCGAGGTGGTGGGCGCGCCGGGATCGTTGACGAAGTGGAGGTCGTCGAAGACCTTCCGCGCCGCGGCTGCGCTGCCCGTGGCCGCGGTCATCGCCGCGAGACCGCACTCGTTGTTGACCTCGTTGCCACCGCCCTTGCCGAAGATCGACCCGACCACCGCGGCGACCGCGATGGTGTCGCTCGGGGTCCACGGCTGCGGCTTCTGCCCCAACAGCTGGTACTCGGCCGGGAGCAGCGAAGGATCCTGTGTGGTCTTGGTGATGAAGGCGTTGATGCCGGCGGTGTAGGCGCGCAGGTCGGCGACGAGGGCCTTGCCCTGCGGGCCGGACCGCTCGAGCTGCGTGACCTGCTTGTCGAGGTCGGCGTCGCTGTACGGGGCGGCCGCGATGCCGGTCTGGTCCCGCGACAGCCCCGCCGGGCCGACGAGCGCGGTGAGGTTGGCCCGCCCGACCCGACGCAGGACGTCGGCAGCAAGGAGCCGGTCCTCGGCCGTGGTGTAGCCCTCGCCGAAGAGCGCGCCGTATCGCGTACGACCGTAGATGTGGGGGACACCCGACGACTTGTCGCGGATGACGGTCACGTCGGGCTGCGGGTCGTAGACGCGTGCGATGTCGTTGGCCTTCACGCCGAACGACTCGTCCTTGAAGAACTGGTCGAGCGTCGCGGTGGTGACGTTCGGCGCGGCGCCGGTCAGGGCGTCGTACGCGACGCGCTGATCGGCGAAGTGCGACGGAAAGCCCGTCGGATCGTTGGCAGCGAAGGCGGCCGCAGCCTGCTGCAGCTCGTCGGGCGTCAGGTTCTCGTCCTGCCCGGGAGCGAAGATGTTGCGGAAGCCGCCGGCGTCACCGGAGCCGTGGTAGTTGCCGCTCGCCGCGGCCGCGGTGGACCGCGCGGTCGTCGCCGGCACGGTCGTCGTCGAAGGGTCGGTGGTCGCGGCCGACGCGACGGGTCCCGCGGCAACGACGAGCGCGACGAGCGCCACGAGTGACACTCGACCCACTCCGTGCACGATTCCCCCCGAACGTCGGTGTGGGCCCCACGCCCGCACGCGCCCGCTCGGGTCGGGACCGTAGCCCGCACAGCCCCCGTACGTTGATGGAGCTCGCGCTGAAGGTTCGCTGCACGCGGGCGACCGCGGTCGCTATGACTCGCGGACGACTTCGGCCGCGGGCTTGTCCTCTCGCGTGCCGAGGTATGCCGGTTGGCGGAGTTGGCCACCGCTCGTCCACTCGGTGAAGCGGACCTCGCAGACGAGGTCGGGCCGGACCCAACGGGGGTCGGGGAGCTTCGGTGTCGCGGCGAACGGGCTCGTCGAGCGCGCCCGGCGGCCGAGCAGACCGCCGAGGCGGTCGAGCTCCGCTTCCGTGAAGCCGGTGCCGACCCGTCCCGCGAACACGAGGGGACCGGTGCCTCCATTGTCGGGATCGTGGTACCCGAGCAGCAGCGCGCCGACCCGGTTCTCGCGCGCGCCCTTGCCGGGGAGCCAGCCGCCGATGACCAGCTCCTGCTGGTGCAGGGCCTTCACCTTCTGCCACGCGCTCGACCGTCGGCCCGGTGTGTAGACCGAGTCGACCCGCTTGGCCATCAAGCCCTCGAGCCCCTGGGCCGCGACCTCGGCGAGGAGGGCCTTGCCGTTGCCGAGATGATGGGCGGGCGCGCGCCACGAAGGCCCGTCGATCCCGAGACCCGCGAGCGCGGCGCGGCGGTCGAGATACGGAACGTCGAGCATCGACTCGCCGTCGAGCCACATCACGTCGAACGCGACGAGCACCGCGGGGACCTCGACCCGGAGCCGCTCCCACTGCCGCGGGTTCGAGACGTGCATCCGTTGCTGGACGCGGCCGAAGCTGGGGCGCCCCTTGTCGTCGAACACGACGATCTCGCCGTCGAGGATCGCGCGGTGGCCTTCGAGCGCCGCGCCGATGCCGGCCAGCTCCGGATAGCGCGGCGCGATGTCGATCCCACGCCGGTTCCGGATGTGGACCGCGTCGCCGCCGACGTAGGTGACCGCCCGGAGGCCGTCCCACTTCACCTCGAAAGCCCATCCGGCCTCGGGATCGGGCAGCCCGCCCGGCACCGCGAGCATCGGCACGATCAGCTCGGGCATGGGTGCTCGCGTTCGTCGCGCCGGGGCCATCCGGGAAGTCTGCCCCGCACGAGCCCGGTGCAGCGTGGGGCCGGTACGAGCGGGGGAGCGGTGTCTGCGACAATGGTCCCCGTGCTCCAGGTCCGCGACCTCTCCGTGGAAGTGGGAGGCCGGATGACCTTGTCCGACGCTTCCTTCTCGCTGCGCGCCGGAGACAAGGTCGGGCTGGTGGGTCGCAACGGCGCCGGCAAGACCTCGCTGCTCCGGGTGCTGGGCGGCGAGAACCCCGCGGCCGGTGGCCGGGTGCTCACGAGCGGCGCGGTCGGCTACCTGCCGCAGGACCCCAAGCCGAAGGGTGCGGGTGTCGACGCCACCGGGCTCTCGCACGTGCTGTCCGGTCGGGGACTCGACGACGCGGCGCGGAAGCTCGAGAAGCTCCACGCCAAGGTCGAGGAATCTCCCACCGACAAGAACGTGAGCCGCTTCGCCGACGCGGAGGAGGAGTTCCGGATCGCGGGCGGTTACGCCGCCGAGTCGGAGGTGCGCCGCATCGGTTCGGGTCTCGGCCTGCGTGACGACCGCCTCGACCTGCCGCTCACCACGCTCTCCGGCGGTGAGCGCCGGCGCATCGAGTTGGCCCGGATCCTCTTCGCGGGCAGCGATCTGCTCATGCTCGACGAGCCGACCAACCACCTCGACGTCGACGCCAAGGAGTGGCTCGCGGGGTTCCTGCGCTCGCACCGCGGTGCGCTGCTCGTGGTGAGCCACGACCTCGAGTTGCTCGACACGTCGATCACCCGGGTCCTGCACCTCGACGAGGGCTCGATCATCGAATATCGGGGCACGTACTCGCAGTACAAGGTGGCGCGCGAGGAGGACGAGGCGCGGCGGAGCAAGGTCGCCAAGCGTCAGGAGTCGGAAGTGCGCCGCATCGCGACCCTGGCCGACTCCATGCGCGGGCAGTCCGGCAAGCGCGCCCGCGTCGCCAAGTCGCTCGACACGCGGGTGGAGCGTTTGCGCAAGGAGCAGACCACGGGCCCGCAGAAGACGAAGAAGCTGCAGGTGAAGCTGCCGCCTCCGCCCCGCTCGGGCGTCGTCACGCTCGAGGCCGAGGGCCTGGCCAAGTCGTACGGTGGGCCGCCGATCTTCACCGACGTGACGTTCTCGGCCGGCCGCGGTGAGCGTCTGCTCGTCATGGGCCTCAACGGCGCGGGCAAGACGTCGCTCATCCGCGTGCTCGCGGGCGAGTCGGAGGCCGACGCCGGCAGCTTCAGCCTCGGCCACGGCGTCTCGCTCGGCTACTACGCGCAGGAGCACGAGGGCATCACGCAGGGCAAGGCCGTGATCGATCACCTGCGCGAGGGCAACGAGGTCTCCGACCAACTCCTGCGCGGGCTCCTCGGCACCTTCGGGCTCTCGGGCGACATCGCCTTCCAGGACGCGTCGACCCTCTCGGGGGGCGAGAAGACCAAGCTCGCGCTCGCGCAGCTGTCCACCGGTCGCCACAACCTGCTCCTGCTCGACGAGCCCACCAACAACCTCGACCCGCCGTCGCGCGAGGCCATCGGTGAGGCGTTTGCCTCGTGGCCGGGCACGATCCTGCTCGTGAGCCACGACGAGGAGTTCGTCCGTGCCCTCCGGCCCGACCGTGTGCTCCTCATGCCCGAGGGGACGATCGACCACTGGTCCGACGACCTGCTCGAGCTCGTCGCCCTGGCGTAGCGCGCTTCCCAAGCCGGAGCCGTCGCGAATCTGACGCGCGGGTCGGGTGGCGCATACTCTCGACCGCCGCTGGGCCCCGGGATTTCGTGGGCCCCGAATTCGAGGAGTGCCCGTGGGACCGCTGCATGGCGTGAAGATCGTCGAGATTGCCGGGATCGGCCCAGGACCGTTCGCGGCGATGCTCCTCGCCGACATGGGCGCCGACATCATCCGCGTGGAGCGGGCGCAGACCGTCACCGGCGACTTCTCGAAGCCGAACCTCGAGCCGATGTACCGCGGCCGGCGCTCGATCGGCGTCGACCTCAAGAACCCTGACGGCGTGGAGACCGTGATGCGCCTGATCGAGCAGGCCGACGCGTTGATCGAGGGCTTCCGTCCCGGCGTCACCGAGCGGCTCGGCATCGGTCCCGACGCGGCGCTCGCGCGGAACCCGAAGCTCGTCTACGGCCGCATGACCGGCTGGGGCCAGGACGGCCCGTACGCGCAGGCCGCCGGCCACGACATCAACTACATCGCGCTGGCCGGTGCCCTCGCCCACTTCGGTCGCGCGGGCGAGAAGCCCACCCCGCCCATCAACCTCGTCGGCGACTTCGGTGGCGGGGGCATGATGCTCGCGTTCGGTGTGGTGTGCGGGATCCTCGAGGCGCGCGGATCGGGCGAGGGCCAGGTCGTCGACGCGGCGATGATCGACGGCTCGGCCACGCTGATGACGATGATGTTCGGCCTCAGTGCACTCGGCGCATGGAAGGACGAGCGGGGTACCAACGTGCTCGACACCGGCGCTCCCTTCTACGACACCTACGAGACCGCCGACGGCAAGTACATCGCGCTCGGAGCGCTCGAAGGGCAGTTCTACGCCGAGTTCAACGCCCGCACCGGACTCGACCAGGAAGACCTTCCCGCGCAGATGGACCCGGCCGGGTGGCCGCAGTTGCGGGCGCGCTACACCGAGCTGTTCAAGAGCAAGACGCGTGACGAGTGGAACGAGATCCTCGAGATGACCGACTCGTGCTACGCGCCTGTCCTCACGATGGCCGAGGCCGCGGAGCACCCGCACCTCAAGGCCCGCAACGTGATCGTGACCGGCGAGGAGGGCGTCGCCCAACCCGCGCCCGCGCCGCGCTTCAGCCGTACGCCGGGTGAGATCCAGCGCCCGGCGCCGAACCCGGGGCAGCACACCGACGAGGCGCTCATCGACTGGGGCTTCACCAAGGCCGATGTCGCCCGACTGATCGAGGCCGGCGCCATCAAGTGAGCGACGGCTCGGCGACCGACGGACCGGTCCACCCCGGGCCGGTCCTCGCGGTCGACGTCGGGGGCACGAAGCTCGCGGCCGGAATCGTCGACGACCAGGGCGCGCTCTCGGTTGCGGCCCGGATCGACACGCCCCTCGGCACCGACGCGGAGCGCCTGTTCGCGGCGCTGCTCGGACTGATCCACACCGTCGTCGGCGAGGACGAGGCCGGCATGCCGGCGCGCTGCGGCGTCGGTTGCGGCGGACCGATGGAGCACCATGGCGAGCTGGTGTCGCCGCTCAACATCCCGGCGTGGCGGCGGTTCCCACTGCGCGCCCGGCTCGCGGCCGAGCTCGGTGTGCCGGTCGCCGTCGACAACGACGCGAAGGCGCTCGCGCTGGGGGAGGGCTGGCGAGGCGCTGCCCAGGGCACGTCGAACTATCTCGCGATGGTGGTGTCGACCGGCGTCGGTGGCGGGATCGTGCTCGACGGCCGGCTGCTCGAGGGCGCGTCGGGGAACGCAGGTCACATCGGTCATATCGTCGTCGAGCCCGACGGGCGCGTCTGCGAGTGCGGCGGGCGCGGGTGCCTGGAAGCGGAAGCGTCGGGGACCGCCATCGCCGCGATCACCGGACGGCCCGCGGTCGAGGCCGACGCGGCCACGATCCAGCGCGTGGGCACGTTGGTCGGGCGCGGTGTCGCCGACGTGGTGACGCTGCTCGACCTCCCGCTCGCCGTGGTCGCGGGCTCGGTGGCGCTCGGGTACGGCACCCCGTTCTTCGCCGCCGCCAACGCCGAGCTCGCGGCGCGCGCCCGCCTCGACTTCGCGCGCGGCGCCCGCATCGTCCCCGCCGGCCTTGGCGGAAGCGCCCCCCTCATCGGCGCCGCGGCCGTCGCCCGCTCCCGCGCCTAGACCTTTGTGCGTCCCCTGAGCACACATATCGTGCTCGTGGGACGCACGAACAGATCCGGGACGTCAGCCGTCAGCGGGGAGAACCGCGAGGACGCGGTCGACGCGGTCGTGCAACGTGTCGGCGTCGTCGGCGACGACGGTGACGTGACCGAGCTTCCGGGCGTGCCGCGGCGTCTTGCCGTAGTCGTGGAGGTGCGCACCGGGCACGGCGAGGATGTCGGCGGGGGCAGGCATCACGCCGATGCAGTTGAGCATCGTGCTCACGCCCCTCGTCTCGGTGCTGCCGAGCGGCCAGCCCAGAATCGCGCGGACGTGGTTCTCGAACTGACTCGTGACCGCGCCTTCGATGGTCCAGTGCCCGGAGTTGTGGACGCGCGGAGCCATCTCGTTGGCGAGCAGCCGTCCGCCCACGTCGAACAGCTCGATGGCGAGGACGCCGACGTAGAGCAGCTCGTCGAGCATGCGGGTCGCGATCGCGACTGCTGCGGCCTGCAGCTCGGGTGTGAGCCCCGGCGCGGGCGCGTTGCTCCGCCGGAGCATGCCTTCGGAGTGGTGGTTCTCCACGACGGGCCAGCACTCGGTCGAGCCGTCGCGACCGCGCACCGCGAGGACCGAGAGCTCTCGGTCGAAGGGCACGAACGCCTCGAGGATCAGCGGCACTCCGCCGAGGGCCGCCCACGCGACCGGCGCGTCGGCCGGGACTCGCAGCACGTGCTGGCCCTTGCCGTCGTAGCCGCCGCGCCGGGTCTTGAGCACCGCTGGGGCACCGAGCACGGCGACGGCGTCCTCGAGGTCGGCGAACGAGTCGACCGGCAGGAAGTCGGGCGTGCCCACGTCGAGCTGGCGGAAGAGCGTCTTCTCGTAGAGCCGGTCCTGGCTCGCGCGCAGCGCGGCGGCGGGCGGGTAGACGGGCGGCCTCCGCTGCTCCTCGATCCAGCTCACGATGTCTGCCGGGACGCCCTCCCACTCGTACGTCACGACCGTCGCCCGTTCGAGCAGCGGCCGGATGACCCCGCGTTCGTCCAACTCACCGATGTGCAGAGGTCCGATCTCGCCCGCGGGCGCGCCGACGACCGGATCGACGAACTCCATCCGGATTCCGAGCGGGAGCGCCGCGAGACCGAGCATGCGGCCGAGCTGGCCCCCGCCGATGCATGCGACGGTCGGGCTCACAGGCGTATCCATCGGCGGATGCTAGGGAAGCCTGAGCGGAACCACGATCACGGCTGCTCGCGGCCCGATCGACGCACAGGGCGTAAATCCGACGTTATGCATTCTCTGTATGAATCGGCGAAATGAGAGTTTCTCCGTAATTCGCTCAAGTAGGACGAGCGCCCCTCCGACTGACACGTATGGATCAACTGCGCTCGAACCGACGGGCCGGGTTGCGGACACGTCGTGCGCTGCTTGTCTTCCTCTGCACGATCATCGGCCTCGGAGCGTTCGTGCCCCTTGCGTCGGCGGCCAACGCGACGGTCTCGGCGAAGGCGGCCACATCCGGCGACGCGCGCGCCTCGTCCGTCACGGGTGGATACCAGTTGGTTGCCTCCGACGGCGGGATCTTCTCCTTCGGGAGTGCCGCATATCGAGGTTCGACCGGCGCCCTGGCGCTGAAGCAGCCGATCGTCGGCATGGCGCCGACGGCGACCGGGGAGGGCTACTGGCTCGTCGCCGCCGACGGAGGCGTGTTCTCGTTCGGTGACGCCGCGTTCCATGGTTCGACCGGTGGGATCGCGCTCGCGAAGCCCATTGTGGGCATCGCCACGACAGCGAGCGGCGAGGGCTATTGGTTGGTGGCGTCGGACGGCGGGGTCTTCTCGTTCGGTGACGCGCGCTACTTCGGTTCGGCTGGTGGGTTGAAGCTGAAGCAGCCGATCGTCGGCATGGCCGCAACGGCCTCCGGCAGTGGCTATTGGTTGGTCGCGTCCGACGGTGGGATCTTCTCGTTCGGCGACGCGCACTACTTCGGGTCCACGGGCGGACTCGCGCTCAACAAGCCGATCGTCGGCATGGCCGCCCCCGCGTCGGCCGCCGGGTACTGGTTGGTCGCGTCCGACGGTGGGATCTTCTCGTTCGGCGACGCCGGCTACTTCGGGTCGGCCGGCGCCGTGGCGCTGACACATCCGATCGTCGGCATGGCGATCACGCCTTCCAACACCGGGTACTGGTTGGTCGCGTCGGACGGTGGGATCTTCTCGTTCGGTGACGCGGCCTACTTCGGTTCTACCGGCGCGACTCCGTTGAACAAGCCGGTCGTCGGCATGCAGGCGACCGAGACGTTCACCGAGGACCCGTCCCTCCCGGCCACGAAGCTGGCCTTCAGCACGCAGCCCGCCACCTCCACCGGCGGCACCGCCTTCTCCGTGCAGCCCACAGTGGAGATCCAGGACGCGACCGGCGCCCGGGTCTTCGACAACACCAGTGACGTGTCAATCCGGCTGACGACCCCCGCGGGTGCCACACTGGCGTGCGTCGGCAGTGGAACCGACATGACGGCAGTCGCCGGTAGCGCCGCTTTCCGCGGTTGTGCCATCAACCGCCCCGGCACGTACACGCTCACGGCTACCGATGGTGCGCTCGACGGAACCGTGAGCGCGAGCACGACGATCACCGTCGGGGCCGCGGCGCAGCTCGCCTTCACGGCCCAGCCGAGCGGCGGCGTGAGCAGCACCGCGTACTCGACGCAGCCCGCGGTCACCGTCCGGGACGCCGGTGGCAACACGGTCACCGGCAACACGAGCGCCGTCACCCTGGCGCTGACGACCCCCAACGGTGCGGTCATTGCCTGCACCGCCAATCCGAAGAACGGCATCGCCGGCATCGCAACCTTCGCCGGCTGCAACACCAACCTGGTCGGCACCTACACGCTCACCGCGACCGACGGCGCGTTGTCCGCGGCAGTCAGCTCGAGCTTCACCATCACGCCCGGCACCGCGACGCGACTCGGGTTCAGCAACCAGCCCAGTGGCGCCTCGAGCGGCACGGTGTTCGCCACGCAGCCTGGCGTGAACATCCTCGACGCCGCGGGCAACACCGTCACCTCGAACACGACCTCGGTCACGATCGCGCTGACGACACCCGGCGGCGCCACGCTCATCTGCACCGCGAACCCGAAGGCGGCAGCAGCCGGAATCGCGATGTTCACGAACTGCAGCGTCGACCGGGTCGGCACCTACACGATGACCGCGACCGACGGCGCCCTGACCAGCGCGGTCAGCTCCACGTTCTCGGTCGGGGCCGCGAGCGCGAGCCAGCTCGCGTTCACCACCCAGCCGAGTGGATCGACAGGGGGCGCCGCATTCGGCACCCAGCCGGCCGTCACCATCCGGGATGCGGCCGGGAACACCGTCACCGCGGACACGAGCTCCGTCACGCTCGCACTCACCACTCCAGGCGGCGCGACGTTCGGATGCACCGCCAACCCCACTTCCCCGACGAACGGAGTCGTCACGTTCGCCGGTTGCAACGTGAACCTCGCCGGTACGTACACGCTGACCGCGACGGACGGCTCACTCGCCTCGGCGGTCAGCTCGAGCTTCACGGTCACCGCCGGCACGGCGACCCATCTCGCCTTCACCGCGCAGCCCTCCGCGTCAACCGGCGGCGCCGCGTTCGCGACCCAACCGTCGGTCGCCGTCAAGGACGCGGCCGGCAACACGGTCACGACCGATGTCACCGCGGTCACGCTCGACATCACGACTCCGGCGGGTGCGACCCTGTCCTGCACGGCCGACCCCAAGACCGCCGCGGCGGGCGTTGCGACCTTCGCCGGGTGCAAGGTCGACCGTCCCGGCACCTACACGCTGACCGCGACCGACGGCTCTCTGGCCTCCGCGGTGAGCTCGAGCTTCACGATCACCGTCGGAGCGCCGGCTCAGCTGGCCTTCACGACCCAGCCCTCGGGCGCCACCGGTGGCGTGGCCTTCACGGGCCAGCCCGCGGTGACCGTGCGAGACGCCGGCGGGAACACCGTCTCCGGGGATGTGAGTGCGATAACCCTCGCGCTCACGACTCCGGCCGGTGCGACCCTGGCCTGTACCGCCAATCCGAAGAACGCGGTTGCGGGCGTCGCATCGTTCGCAAACTGCGCCGTCGACTTGGCCGGTACGTACACGCTGACCGCGACCGACGGCTCGCTGACCTCCGCAGTCAGCTCGAGCTTCACGATCACGGTCGGCGTGCCTTCGCAGCTGGCATTCACGAGCCAGCCTTCGGGCGCCACCGGTGGCGTGGCCTTCACCGGCCAGCCCACGGTGACCGTGCAGGACGCCGGCCACAACACCGTGACGACCGATACGTCGGCCACAACCCTGGAACTGACGACGCCGGCGGGAGCGACGCTCACGTGCGCGGCGAATCCGGAGAACGCGGTCGCGGGCGTGGTCACCTTCACCAACTGCATCTTCGACTTGGCCAACACGTACACCCTCCACGCGACCGACGGAGCCCTGACCGCAGCGACCAGCGCCCCGCTGACCGTCGCCGCCGGCCCCGCCGTCTCCATGGCCTTCGTGACGCAGCCCGTCGGTTCCAACGGCGGAGTGGCGTTTGCTCAGCAGCCTGAGGTCGGATTGTTTGACGCTGGTGGAAATGAGGCAGCGAACGACAGCAGCGGAGTGACCCTCAACCTCACGGTACAGAACGGCGGGACCCTCTCGTGTGCTGCAAATCCGCAGCCAGTGGTAGCGGGGGTTGCATCGTTCTCGAACTGCAGCATCGACCTCGCTGACACCTACACGCTGACTGCATCGGATGCGGGGCTGTCGGACGTCGTGAGTGCCAGCTTCACCGTTACGGTGGGTCCGGCTGCACAGCTCGTCTTCACACTCCAGCCGATCGGTGCGGCGGCGGGCGCCAGCTTCGGACGCCAGCCGCACGTCACGGTGGAAGATGCGGTTGGCAATCCCGTCAGGAATGACCTCAGCTCCGTCAACCTCTCGCTCACGAATGCGGCCGGTGCGACCCTCGTTTGTTCATCGAACCCTATGGCGGTCGCCAACGGCATTGCTCTGTTCACAGGATGCAGCATCGATACGGCTGGCACCTACACGCTGACTGCAGACGATGGTGCACTCACGTCGGCGGTCAGCAATACCGTGACCATCACCTAGTCAGACCTCGGCGTCCTGACGGCGCCAGTGACGGAGCACTGACCCAGGTCCCGCACCTCACCGGGAACACGGGCTCCGGCCTGGCCTCGTGCCGGACCCGCGGG
>JAODBH010000011.1 GCA_025463865.1 Actinomycetes bacterium
GTCGACTGCATCCTCTACAACGCCGACGACCAGGCCGAGCGTTAAAGCGAGCCCGACACGATGGTCGAGCAGGTGAACGTCTTCCTGGTCTCGGGGACCCGGCTGCTCTCGAACGAGGGCCGGACGCTCATGACGGTGACCGCGACGAGCTGCGAACGCCACGACACCATCGGCGGGGCCTGCAGCCAGGAGTCGAACAGCCTCCGGTACGGCTTCCACACCAAGCATCAGCACGCGTGCGTCGAGAACTTCCTGCTCGCCCATTCATGGCGCGGGATGGGCAAGCGGGACATGACCTCGAACATCAACTGGTTCATGAACGTGCCGGTCGACCCGGACGGGACCCTCGGGATCGTCGACGGCATCTCCGCGCCGGGACTCTCGGTCGATCTGCACGCGGAGATGGACGTGCTCGTGGTGATCTCCAACTGTCCGCAGATCAACAACCCGTGCAACGGCTTCGACCCGACGCCCATCCGGCTCCTGGTCACCCGCTGAACCGTGGCGACCCCCCGCGCGATCCGAAGGGTGCTCGTCGCCAACCGCGGCGAGATCGCGTGCCGGATCATGCGGACGCTGTCCCGGCTCGGCATCGCATCGGTCGCCGTCTACTCCGACGCCGACCGGGCGTCGCCCCACGTGGCCATGGCCGACGAGGCGGTGCGGATCGGACCGCCTCCGGCGGGCGCGAGCTATCTCGATGCGACCCGGATCCTCGCTGCCGCGCGCGCGACCGGTGCCGACGCGGTGCATCCGGGCTACGGGTTCCTCTCGGAGAACGCGGGGTTCGCCGCCGCGGTGGAGGCCGCGGGACTCGCGTTCATCGGGCCGACCCCCGAGCAGATCCGCAGCTTCGGTGGCAAGGACACCGCCCGCAAGCTCGCGGCCGAGGCCGGCCTCCCGTTGCTCCCGGGTTCGGAGGCGTTCGACGACCCGGCCGACGCGCTCGCGCTCGCGGAAGCCGTCGGCTACCCGTTGCTGGTCAAGAGCGTCGCGGGCGGCGGCGGGATCGGCATGCTCGTGAGCGAGGACGCGGCGCAGCTCCCCGACGTCGTGGCCCGGGCCGTGCGGCAGAGCGCGCAGGCGTTCGGCTCGGGCGCGGTGTTCCTCGAACGGCTCGTGCGCCGGGCCCGCCACATCGAGGTCCAGGCGTTCGGTGACGGCCAGGGCAACGTGATCGTGCTGGGGGAGCGCGACTGCTCGACGCAGCGGCGCCGTCAGAAGGTGGTGGAGGAGACCCCCGCGCCCGGGCTCGACCACCCGGTCCGTGCCGCGTTGTTCGACACCACCCGTCGGTTGCTGGAGCCCCTCGGCTACCGCTCGGCCGGAACCGTGGAGTTCGTGCTCGACGCCGACTCCGGGGAGTTCGCGTTCCTCGAGGTGAACACGCGGCTGCAGGTGGAGCACGGCGTCACGGAGGCGGTCACCGGGGTCGACCTGGTGGAATGGATGGTCCGGCTCGCGGGCGGTGACGCGCGCCCTATGCGCGACTACGAGCACGCCCCGAAGGGCCACAGCATCGAGGTGCGCGTGTACGCGGAAGACCCGGTGCGCGATTTCCGTCCGAGCTCCGGCGTGGTCACCGAGGCGACCTGGCCCCACGACGTGCGGGTCGACACGTGGGTCCGGACCGGTACGGAGGTGTCGCCGTACTACGACCCGCTGCTCGGCAAGATCGTGACCCACGGCGTCGACCGTGCGGCCGCCGTCCGCTCCATGCGTGACGCGCTGGATGGCACCCGCATCGCCGGCATCGAGACCAACTGCGGCCTCGTGCGCTCGTTCCTGGCGTCACCGACCTTCGTCGACGGTGACGTCTCCACCGAAGCGCTCGCAGCGCATCCCTACGCGCCGAGCACGGTGGAGGTCGTCGAGGCGGGCAGCTTCACGACCGTCCAGGCGACTCCCGCGAGGCTCGGGTACTGGCACGTCGGCGTACCCCCGAGCGGCCCCATGGACGACCGATCGTTCGCGTTGGGGAACGCGATCCTCGGCAACCCGGCCGACGCCACCGGGCTCGAGTGCACGGCGACCGGGCCTGCGTTGCGCTTCGACACCGACGTCGTCTGCTGCCTCACCGGCGCGGAGATGCACGTCACGCTGGACGACGGATGCCCGGACATCCGGAGGTTGCCGTGGTGCGAGCCCTTCACGGTCCGGGCCGGGACGACCCTGCGACTCGGCGCGATCGACGGGCCGGGTCTGCGTACGTATCTCCTCGTGCGTGGTGGCTTCGACGTGCCGGCCTACCTCGGCAGCCGGGCGACCTTCACGCTCGGCGGCTTCGGTGGTCACGGCGGCCGCGCGTTGCAACCCGGCGACATCCTGCACGTCGGGCCGGAGCCCGCGAGCACCGTGGCCCGTTCGGCCAGCACGGTCTCGCCCCGGCCCGAGCTCACGACCACGTGGGAGCTCGGCGTGGTCGACGGCCCGCACGGCGCCCCCGACTTCTTCACGCCCGCCGACGTCGTGACGTTCTACGACACCGACTGGAGCGTCCACTACAACTCGTCGCGCACCGGCGTCCGCCTGGTGGGCCCGAAGCCGCAGTGGGCCCGTCCCGACGGCGGCGAGGCCGGGTTGCACCCGTCCAACATCCACGACACGGCGTACACCGTGGGTGCGGTCGACTTCACCGGCGACATGCCGATCCTCCTCGGCCCCGACGGCCCGAGTCTCGGGGGGTTCGTGTGCCCGGCGACGGTCACGACCGACGAGCGCTGGAAGCTCGGTCAGCTCGCGCCCGGCGACACGATCCGCTTCGTGCGCGCGTCGTCCACACCGGACCGGAACGCGGCTCCGGACCGGGCGGGACGGGTACCGAGGTCGGACGCGCCTGAGTCCGGCGACGCGGCCTCGGCTGCGGGAGTGCTCGCGGTCCGGGCCGGCGGTCCCGACGCGCCCCAGGTCACGTACCGCCGGAGCGGCGACCGAGCGCTGCTGGTGGAGTACGGGCCGATGGTCCTCGACCTCGACCTGCGTCTCCGGGCCCACGCGCTCGCCGCCTGGGTCGAGGCCGCGAACGTGCGCGGGATCGTCGAGGTCACCCCGGGGATCCGGTCCCTCCAGGTCCAGGTCGACGGCGATGCGCAGACCGTCGAGTCGATGCTCGACGTGTTGCAGGCGGCCGAGGACGAGCTCCCGTCGCTCGACGACGTCGTGGTCCCGAGCCGGACCGTGCACCTTCCGCTCTCCTGGGACGACCCGGCCACCCGCGAGGCCATCGACCGCTACATGCGATCGGTGCGCGACGACGCGCCCTGGTGCC
>JAODBH010000023.1 GCA_025463865.1 Actinomycetes bacterium
TGCAGGTCGAGGGCGAAGTGCACGGCGCGGAGGTCGCTCGGGTGCAGCGTGCGGGCGTACTGGATGGCCCGGGCGGTCGAGACGTCGAGGTCTTCGACGAGGACGATGACGGTGTGCCGCCGGAGGATCGGCGCTTCGGCCGCCTTGGGCGCGTCCTCGGCCAGCTCGTGCAACTCGGCCTCGTACTGCTTGTTCAGCCGGGTGAGCCCGTAGACCATGATCGGCACCAGCACCACGATCAGCCAGGCGCCGTGCTGGAACTTGGTGATCAGGATGATGATGTCGACGATCAACGACAGCACCGCGCCGATGCCGTTGATCACCAAGCCCTTCTTCCAGCCGGGCTCCTTCTTGGTCTTGTGATGCCGGGCCATGCCGGCCTGGCTCATCGTGAAGCTGGTGAACACGCCGATGGCGTAGAGCGGGATCAGGCGGTCGACCTTCGCCCCTGTCGCGACGACCAATACCGCGGCGGCGATGGCCAACGAGATGATCCCGTTCGAGAACACCAGGCGGTGCCCCCGTTTGGTCAGCTGCTTCGGCATGAAGTTGTCGCCGGCGTGGAAGCTGGCCAGCCTCGGGAAGTCCGCAAACGACGTGTTGGCGGCCAGCACCAGGATCAGCATGGTGCCGGCCTGCAGCAGCAGGAACAGCACGTGCCCGGTTGGGCTGCGGCCGAAGACCGCCTTGCCGATCTGCGAGATGACGGTCGGCGTGCCCTTCTCGTACGGGATCGGGTGCACCTTGGTCGACAGCGCCGACAGGCCGAAGAACATCGTGCCGAGCGTGGCCCCCATGATGATCAGCGTGACCCGGGCGTTCTTCCACTCGGGCTTCTTGAACGCGGTCACCCCGTTCGAGATGGCTTCGACCCCGGTGACGGCGGCGCCGCCCGACGCGAAGGCGTGCAGCACGATGAACAGCGTCGCCCCGTAGAACAGGCCCTGGCCGGCCGAGTCGTGCGACGGGACGGCGCCCGGCCTGATGGGGGCGTGCGCGATCGCGCCGCCGAGCCCCGTCACCTTGGCGATCCCGAGCAGCAACAGCACGCCCATGATCGCGATGAAGAAGTAGGTGGGGATGGCGAAGATCTTCCCGGACTCCTTCACCCCCTTGAGGTTCCCGAAGGCGATGAGACCGATGAAGGCGAGGGCGATCACCACGTGCCACTGGGCAAGCGCCGGCACCGCCGACGTCAGCGCGTCCGTGCCGGCCGCCACCGAGACCGCGACCGTGAGCACGTAGTCGGTGAGCAGCGACACGCCGGCCACCTGGGCCGGCAACAGGCCGAAGTTGTCGCGGGTCACCATGTAGGCGCCGCCGGCCGTCGGGTACTCCTTGATCGTCTCTCGATACGAGAGGATCAGGAAGAACAGCACGATGAGCATTGCGGTCGTGATGGGCACCACCAGCGAGAAGGCGAACACCCCGACCGCGGGGATCAGCACCCGCAGGATCTCCTCGGTGGCATAGGCCGAGGACGAGATGCAGTCCGACGAGAACACGGCGAGCGCGGTCGGGATGCCGAGCCGCTCGTGGGCCAGCGCCTCGGTGTTGAGGGGCGGGCCGAGGAGGCGGCGCTTCAGGCGGTAGCCGCGGGTCTCGGGCAGCTCGACCGTGGGGGGAAGTGGCCGGGCGCGTCCGGGAGCAGGGATACCCTCGATGCTCTCGACCGCGCTGGCGAGATCAGGCTCGGTCTTCACGCCGTCCAGTGAACCACCTGAAGAAACCTGAAGTGAACTTGAGTCGGCGGTTGGACAGGCTGTTGCCTCCCGTGTTCGATGTTGGCCATGCACGTGATCGTCGTGGGCTGCGGGCGAGTCGGGTCCGAGCTCGCCGTGAACCTCGAGCGAGCCGGGCACAGCGTGGCCATCATCGACAAGAACAGGAATGCTTTTCGACGGCTGCCCGAGCGCTGGAGCGGCCGCGTCGTGCTCGGGTTCGGGTTCGACCGCGACCATCTGACCCAAGCCGGCGTCGAGGAGGCCGGCGCGCTGGCCGCGGTGACCAGCGGTGACAACTCCAACGTGTTGACCGCTCGGATCGCCCGCGAGACGTTCCAGATCCCGAATGTCGTCGCCCGGATCTACGACCCCCGCCGGGCTGTGATCTACCAGCGGCTCGGCATCCCCACGGTCGCCACCGTGACGTGGACCACCGACCAGGTCATGCGCCGTATGTTCCCCGAGACATCGGTGACCGAGTGGACCGACGCCAGTGGCGAGGTCAGCCTGGTCGAGCGCAGCCTGCCCGACTCGTGGGCCGGGCGCGGCCTGGCCGGGTTGGACGACAACGACCGCTTCCGCTTGATCCTGGTGACCCGCGGCGGCGACGCGACGCTCGACCACGCCACCCTGGTCGGTCAGGAAGGCGACGTGTTGTTGCTGGCCGTGCGGGCCGGCGCCATGGAGGAGCTGGAGAGCCGGCTCAAAGGCAGCGACGACTCGGCCTCCGGAGGACACCACTGATGAAGGTCGCCATCGCCGGCGCCGGCAACGTCGGCCTCTACATCGCCTCCGACTTGAAGGAGGCGGGCCATGAGGTTCTCCTGATCGAGGAGAACCCGGACCTGGTCGCCCGGCTCAAGCCCACTGTCGACGTCAACTGGTACACCGGGGACGCGTGCGAGGTGAACAACCTCCACGAGGCCGGGATCGCCGACGCCGACGTCATGGTGGCGGCCACCGGCGACGACGAGGACAACCTGGTCGTGTCGTTGCTGGCCAAGCAGGAGTTCGCGGTGCCGCGGGTCATCGCACGCGTCAACCATCCGAAGAACCACTGGCTGTTCAACGAGACATGGGGCGTCGACGTGTCGGTGTCGACGCCGCATCTGTTGACGGCGTTGGTCGAAGAGGCGGTGTCGGTCGGATCGCTGGTGCGGCTGCTGCAGTTCGAGGGCGGTGAGGCGCGCCTGGTCGAGGTCACGTTGGCCGACGACTCGCCGGCCGCGCACATGCAGCTGTCCGAGTTGCCGGTACCTCGCGACGCCACCATCGTCGCGGTGGTCCGCAACAACCACGTGGTCGTCCCGCGTGGTGACACCGTGCTGCAACCGTCCGACGAAGTCCTCGCCCTCGTCACCAACGACTCCGAGGAGCCGGTGAAGGCGTTACTGGTCGGCGGCGCCACCGCCCCCTAAAAATCCCAGCGCCGTGTGGCGATCAGATCTCGGTCAGATCTCGGTCAAATCGTCGATCTTGGCGCGACCGCAGAAGATGGTGAGCCTGACCGACGTCCCCGAGTGGGTCGAGTCGAACTCGACCTCGTCGACCAGCGTGCGGATGAGCGGGATGCCGAGGCCGCGCTCGAAGTTCAAGCGGTCGGGGTCGGTCACCGGTGGGTGCTCCGGAAGCGCGTCCGGGTCGAAGCCGGCACCGCGGTCGTCGATGCTCACCACGAAGCTCTCGGTGCCCTCGTAGGCGCGCA
>JAODBH010000074.1 GCA_025463865.1 Actinomycetes bacterium
AACAGCCCGCGCTTCCGCGTGGTCGCCACGATCAGCATCACGGTGGTCGCCGCCCTCGCGGTCGCGGTCGTGTTCCAGTCGGTGCTCGGGGGGGTGGGCTTCGCGAGCTGAGGGCTGCGGTCGCCGAGGGACCGCGTCAGCTGACGGTCAGCGTGCCCTTCATGAACTCGTGGATCGAGCAGTGGAACGGGTACGTGCCGGCTTTGGTGACCGTGAACGTGGCCGAGCCGTTCGGGGGGATGGCCATGGTGTCGAACGTCTTGTCGTCCGCGGTGACCGTGTGCGCCGTCGTGTCCTCGTTCTTCACCGTGATCTGCTGACCGACCTTGGCGGTCACGGGGTCGGGGCTGAACGTGAAGTTCTTGATGGTGATCGCACCCGCTTCCGCACCCGCGGTCGCGGGCGCGGCGGCAGCCGTCGTCGTCTGCGCGGCCGTGGTCTTCGACGACTTGGCGGTGGTCGACGAGGCCGCCGTGCTCCTGCTCGAGCCGCATGCCGCCGCGGAGGCGACGAGCACCAGGACACCGACGGCCGCGCCGAGCTTCAGCGGATGGACGCTCATCTGATCCTCCGTACTCCGGTCGACGACGGTGCCGGTCCCGACGACGGAGCTACTTGGTGACGGTCAGCGTGGCCTTCATGTACGTGTGGATGCTGCAGTGGAACGGGTACTTGCCGGCCTTCTTGACCGTGAACGTCTTCGACTTCCCCGGCGCGATGTCCTTCGTGTCGAACGCGCCCTTGTCGGCCGTGACCGTGTGCGCCGTCGAGTCCTTGTTCGTCACCTTGATCTTCTGGCCGACCTTCGCCTTCAGGCTCGAGGGATGGAAGGCGAAGCCCTTGATCGTGAGCGACACGGTCTTCGCGGACTTCGCGTCGGCGGTCGCCGCGACGTTCGGCTTCGTCGCGGTCGCGGCACTCGCGGCCGTGACCCCCACGGTCGTCAACAGCAGGACAAGGGACACGCAGGTGGCGGCGACGAGCTGCAACGGTCGGATGCGCATGGGATCCTCGTTCCTCGGAGACATCGTCTGTACGGAGCGGTCCCGCTCCCTGGATGGTGAGCCGAGTCCCGCGATGGTTACCCCTACCACCGCATCCGGGCGCCGACGCGCGACAGCCTGACACCTCGACGGACCTGGCGCCGCGCGGGCTAGCTTCCTGGCCATGCGCACCGCCGCCGTCGCCGGCATCGGCCAGACCCGCTTTGCCAAGAACATGGGCCGCACGGAGTTGGACCTGGCCGTCGAGGCGATCGGCGCCGCGTGCGCCGACGCCGGCGTCGCGCCCGCGTCGATCGACGGGATCGTCAGCTTCCACATCGAGCAGGTGAGCGAGGTCGACCTCGTCACCACACTCGGGGTGCAGGAGCTCCGCTACATGGCCCGGACGCCGTCGGGTGGTGGCGGTGCTGCGTCCATCCTGGGCCTCGCCGCCATGGCCGTCGAGCAGGGCACCGCGGAACAGGTCGTCGTGTTCCGGGCCCGCAACCGCTCGAAGGCGGCGTCGTACGGCAGCGACCCCAACCAGGGCGGGCGACCGTGGGCGAAGTCGGGAAGCCGGCTCCGCGATCATCGGCAGTGGCACCACCCGTTCGGCGTCGCGGCACCCGCGCACGAGATGTCGCTCATCGGCCGCCGACACATGGGGGTCTACGGCACGCGCGCCGAGCACTTCGGCATGCAGGCCGTGGCCCAGCGCTTCCACGCGAGCCGCAACCCTGACGCGATCATGCGCGATCCGATCACGCTCGACGACTGGCACGCGGCGCGTCCGATCGCGGAGCCGATCCGGCTGGTCGACTGCTCGCTCGAGAACGACGGTGCCGTCGCGCTGATCGTCACCACGCTCGAACGGGCGCGCGATCTGCAGGCGGGCGCGATCCCCGTGCTCGGCCACGTGCAGCTCGGGGCGCCCATCCACACCGAGCTCGCCGACTTCTTCGCCACCACCGCTGCATACGGCGAGCGCGCGTCGGGGGCGGTCGCCGCGGGCCGTCGCCTGTTCGGCCGGGCCGGCATCACCCCGGCCGACGTCGACGTCGCCATGGTCGTGGAGCCGTTCTCGCTCACGGTGCCGCTCGCGCTCGAGCAGTACGGCTTCTGCGCCATGGGCGAGGGTGGACCGTTCATCGAGAGCGGCGCGACGCGCTGGCCGGATGGCGGGTTGCCGGTCAACACCCACGGCGGTTCCAACGGGGAGGCCTTCGTGCACGGCGTCAACCATCTGCCCGAGGCGGTGCGCCAGCTCCGGGGCACCGCGGTCAACCAGGTGGTGGGGGCCGAGGTCGCGTTCGCGTGCGGTGCGATCACCGATCCGTCGGGCGCGGTGCTGCTCGGGGTCGACCGATGACGTTCTCGGTCCCGAGCGCCGACTCGATCCCGCGTCCCGATCCGAGCGGCGCCGATGCGGTCTTCTGGGACGCGCTGCGCGACGAGGGCGTTCTGAAGTTCGAGCGGTGCGCGGCCTGTGGCGGCTTCCGCCACCCGCCCCGACCCGTCTGTGCGCAGTGCGGCTCGGCGGAGGCCGAGTGGGTGACGTCGGGAGGCACCGGCGAGGTGTGGAGCTTCACCGTGATCCACGCGCCCACACTGCCGGCGTTCATGGACCAGGTCCCCTACGGCGCCGTGGTCGTGCGCCTCGACGAGGGCGTGTTCCTCGTGAGCAACCTCCTCGACTGCCCCGTCGACGAGCTGACCGTGGGTGACCGCGTCGAGCTCGTCGCCACCCGCGTCGACGACGAGCTCACCCTCCCCCTCTTCCGCCGAACCTGAGCTCCGGTTCACCCGACCCACCTCCGCCGGTGGGCGGTGAACGCACGAACCTCGGACTACGGCCAGAGGGTGAGGTAGTCGGGCGAGTTGACGACGTGGCCGGTGTAGGTGTCGCCGCGCTGCTGGGCCAGGAACACCACCGCGTCGACGACGTCCTTCGGCTCCTGCCAGGTGCTCCTGTCGGTGTCCGCCGGGAGCTCGAGCGTGGTGAGCTCGGTCTTGACCGCGCCGGGGCGCATGGCGTTGATCGCGATCCCGCGGT
>JAODBH010000130.1 GCA_025463865.1 Actinomycetes bacterium
TTGGTGCACGCACGGAGCTTTGGTTTACGGGGCGCGGTTGGCGGCGAAGGTGGGGCCCTCGACGGCGGTGGCCCATTCGTCGCGGTGGGCGACGGTGGCCTGCATCATCGACTGCCAGGCGTCGTCGCTCTGGTCGGGGATGACCATGTTGAACTGTTGGACGCCGTGGCGGACCTCGAGGACCTCGACCCCGTCGGGCCCGGCGTCGTACTGGTAGGGAGCGTCCGCCGGCACGAAGAACCCGTCGCCCGCGCGCAGGGTCTGGTTGCCCATGATCGCCGAGCCCGAGACCACGTAGTACAGGCAGTCGACGTCGTGGGTGTGGCGGACCAGCGGGTACCCGGGCTTGAACCAGAGGTGCACGAGGCTGAAGCCGCCCTCGTCGTCGCGCTGACGCAGCAGGATCTTGGTCTGGCCGCCCGTACCGAGGCCGTTGGCGAGCTGCTCGCCGAAGGCGCTCCGGGTCTCGTCGGTCATCTCGACCGGCTTCATGAAGGCTTCCTCGCCGACGGTCAGGTCGACGGCGTCCTTCGCCCGGAAGATCGACAGGCCCCGCCGCCGCTTGCTCTTCTCGCTGGTCGACATGCTCGTGTGCCTCCGGATCGCCGGCTCGGAATCATTTCCTCCGAGGGTAACGGCCGCGCGCCCGCGCCGCAGCAGCTCCCCTGCTCGCCGGTGCTCGTCACTTGGCGCCGGCGGCCTTACCGGCGGAGGCCACCCGGGCCGCGATGCCGGCCCACGCTTCGAGGTCGCGGTCGCTCGACTCGCGGCCGACGTGGGTCACGGTGTCGACGTCGGGCGCCTCGAGCCGCAACGCACCCGCCCGGCACTGCTCCTTCGGACGGGTGGCGAAGGGATCGAACCGGTAGTGACGCATCGCGTTGGCGTGGGTGATCTTCTCGACCACGTCGTCGCTCAGGTCGGCCATGAGCCGGCTCACGACCTCGGGCCCGTTGGGCCAGATGCCGTCGGAGTGCGGGTAGTCGGATTCCCAACACAGGTTGTCGACGTTGAGCGAGTCGAGGTTGGCGATGCCGACCGGGTCCTGGATGAAGCAGCAGAGGATGTTGCGCAGGAACACCTCACGCGGACCGCTGATCCCGGCGCCGAACTCGTGCCGCGTCCAGCCTTGATGCCGGTCGAGCACGTGCTCCGACCGCCACAGGAAGTAAGGGATCCAGCCCACGTCGCCCTCGGTGAGCGAGAACTTCAGATCCGGGAAGCGGGTGAACGCGTCGCACCAGATGAGGTCGACCATCGTGAAGATCGACGCGACCGACGAGAGCGTCATCGCGACGCTGGGCGGCGCGTCCTGCGACGTGTGCGCGGTCTTGGACGACGAACCGACGTGGCAGCACAGCACCGTGCCCTCGTCGACCGCGGCGGCGAACAGCGGGTCCCAATACCGGCTGTGGATGCTGGGCATCCCCAACGCGTCGGGGTTCTCGGAGAACGTGACCGCATGGCAGCCCTTGGCTGCGAGCCGCCGGACCTCGTCGGCGGCCGCGTCGGCGTCGAACAGCGGCAGGAGCCCGCAGGGGATGAAGCGGTCGGGGTACGCGCCGCACCATTCGTCGACGTGCCAGTCGTTGTACGCCTGGATCATCACCAGGTTCAACGCGGTGTCCTTGCCGAGGCTCAGCACCTGGCCGGAGAAGCCCGGCCAATTGGGGAAGTTGAGCCCGGCCAGCTGGCCTCCGGCGCTCATGTCGCGCACGCGCTCGTGCACGTCGTAGCAACCCGGCCGCATCTCGTCGTACCGGTTCGCGTCGATGTTGTAGTGGTCGCTCGGCTTCCCCGCGACCGCGTTCAGCCCGAGGTTCCGGCCCCGGACGTCGCCGTAGAACCACTGCTCGACGCCGTTGGGCTCGACGACGACACGCGGTGCCTGGTCCCGGTACTTCTCCGGCACGTGGGCCGCGAACATGTCGGCGGGCTCCGCGATGTGGTCGTCGACGCTGATCAGGATCAGGTCCGCTGGCTGCATCTGCATCGCCCCCTCGGATCTCGGCGATCTTCTCCGGTCCCGAGAGTCCTTGCAAACAGCCGGAGCGCGCGACGGTCAGCGCATGATGCCGGTGTGCCCCAGCGAGTAGCGCCCCGGTTGTGGCCACACCGTCAGGCCGTGGGGCTGACGGCCGACCGCCACGCGGGCAACGGCGCCGTTCGTCGTGTCGAACCGGTAGACCTCGCGGTCGTACCGACCGCTCAACCAGAGGTACCGGCCGTCGGCGCTCACGTTCCCCATGTCGGGACTGCCGCCACCGGGGATCGACCAGTTGGCGACGACCTTGTCGGACGCGACATCGATGACGCTGACGGTCCCCGGGAGGTGCGGACGGATGCCCGCCGTCCCCGCGAGTCCGCGGTTCGAGACGTAGAGCTTCGTGGAGTCCCGGCTGAAGTAGAGCCCGTGGGGCCCGATGCCGGTCGGGACGGACCCGGTCACGGTCAACGAGGTGGGGTCCACGAACAGCACGTCGCCGCTCATCATCTCGGCGACGTACAGCAGCTTGCCGTCGGGCGCCATGCGGATGTCCTGCGGCATCGCCCCCGCGGTCAGCTGCAGGTACCCGACGATCCTCCGGTTCACGAGGTCGACCTTCACGACCGCGCCGCGGAACTCGCACGACGCGAA
Organism: Actinomycetes bacterium; assembly: GCA_025463865.1. Lineage (GTDB taxonomy): Bacteria > Actinomycetota > Acidimicrobiia > IMCC26256 > Chersky-534 > Chersky-534. The sequence goes on from JAODBH010000130.1 coordinate 2,639, forward strand.
GAGATACCTGCCGTCGGCGGAGAAGTCGGCGTGGTTGAGACCCGAGCAGTGCAGGAGCGGGATCGAGTACTGGAGCTGCATCGTGTGCGGGTCGCGGAAGTCGAGGCGACGGGCGGCCTCGGCGACGACGATCGCCGAATGCCCGTCCGGCGTGAAGTACATGTTGTACGGGTCGTCGACCGGGATCGCGGCTCCGGGCTTGCCGGTCGTCGGATCGATCGGCGTCATGCTGCCCGTGCTCTTCAATTCGGCGTTGTTCGTGACCCAGAGCGTCTTGAGGTCGTAGCTCGGCACGACGTGCTGCGGGCTGACTCCGACCTTGAAGGTGTCGACGACCTGCATGGTCGCGGGATCGATGACCGAGACCGTGTTGTCCTTCAGATTGGGCACGTACACCCGTGACAGAGCTCCGGCGGTGGCCACGCCCGGCGCACCTGCCCGCGCCTCGCTGTAGATGTTCTTCGCGTCGACGACCGGCGGCATGCCGGGAACTGTGGCGATGCGCGGCGGCGCGCTCGAGCCGGTGGGCCGCGCCGTGGTCGGGCCTGTAGAGGGAACGTGGGTGGCGCCACGGCTCGAGCTGCAACCGGTGAGCGCGACCGCCAGCAACAGACACACCGTCGCGGCGGACCATGGCAATCCGCGTCGGCGACTCACGGCGTGACGATGTCGCTGACCTTGACGAGCTCGAAGCCCCGGCTGCGGATCGCGGCGACCAGCGGCTCGAGCGCGTCGATCGTGCCTTGATGGCCGCTGTGCATGCTCACGATCGAACCCGGTTGCAGCGAGGCGAGGACGCGCTGTTGCACCGCGGCCGCGCCGGGGTCCTGGTAGTCGTGGGGATCGTTGTCGAATCCCAGAACCACCCCGTAGCCCGCACGGAACGCGGCGTCGTTGACCACCGGTGTCGTCGACGACACGTCGGTCCCCGACGGACGCAGCCAGAGCCCGCGGGTGCCCAGCAGACGTTGCAGGACGTCCGCGCAGCGCTGGATCTCCGTGTACGCCTGCCCCGCGGGCATCTGCAGCAACGTGCCGTGCGAGTAGGTGTGGTTGCCGATCTCGTGACCGTCAGCGGTCAACGCGGAAGCGATCGCGGGATTGGCCTCGAGCCAGCCACCGATCACCATCAGCGTCATCGGGACCGACGCAGCCCGGCCGACGTCGAGCAGGCGGCTCACCAGCGCGGGGCTCCCCTGCCCGGTGTGAAAGGTCAGCGCGACGCGTGGCGGTGACGCCGTCGACCCGCGCTCGACGAAACGGGCCGGACCGGAAGGCACCGCCGTGGTCGAGGGTGCGACCGTGGTCGTCGTCCCCGGTGTGGTCGACGTCGGGCCGTTCCGCGTCGTCGAGGGCGCGGTGCCGCGGCGCGACCCGGAGGACGAACACGC
>JAODBH010000140.1 GCA_025463865.1 Actinomycetes bacterium
CGGGGAAGCGCACCGAGGACCTCCGTCGAGGCTATCCCGACATGCCCGAGCACGGCCCGTGGTTCCGGCCCGAGCAGCACCGTTGGGGCAGCCAGTTCCCGTTCTGGGGCACCGGCAATCTCAGCCGCCTCGCGGTGCACCCGTCGATCGTCGACTTCGCCGAGCGTGTGTTGCAGACGACCGACGTCCGCATCTACCAGACCCAGATCAACGCGAAGTACACGGGCGACGCCGACTACGAGCAGCCGATGCACACCGACCGGAACCACGCGTGGCTGCCGCCCCTCGAAGGGCCGCCCTGGTGGCACGTCGAGATGTTCCTGTACCTCTCGGACGTCGACGAGGAGAGCGCACCGACGAACGTGGTGTCCCGCACCGACTCCGGCGCCCGCTCGCCCAACGACGCGTTCTTCCCGGAGCAGGACCCGGAGATCTACGCGCTCGAGCAGAAGGCGACGGGTGTGCGCGGCTCGCTGATGGCGTATCGCAACGACACGTTCCACCGCGGTGTCGACATCACCAAGCCGAAGGGCTCTCGCTTTCTCTACAACGTGAGCTACAAGGTGGCCGGCATGGATTGGGTGGGCTTCCACGCGCCTCAGAACGAGGCGACCCACCCGAGCTGGGTGCAGTTCGCGGAGGCGTCGACACCGCGCGAGCTCGAGCTGTTCGGCTTTCCGCCGCCCGGCCACGCGGTCTGGACCGCCAAGCTCATCGAGGACACCCAGGTTCGCTACCCCGGCCTCGACCTCGACCCCTGGCGCAACGCACTCAGCGCGTAGCGATCGGAGAGTTCGTCAGCGGCAGGCGTGGAGCTGTGACGCTCAGCTCGCCGAAGCACCGACACGGTGCCGGCGCACGGCTTTGGCGGTCTCTTCGATGATGAGCAGGATGGAGGCGACGCCGCCCGCGAGCAACCAGTCGCTCGCCGCCATGGCTTCGGTGCTGAAGATCCGTTGGCCGACGGGGACGTAGACCGCGAAGAGCTGCAGAATGACCACCCCGGAGAGTGCTGCGAGCAGCTGAGGGTTCTGCAACGTGGCGGTGCTGAAGACGGTCCGAAACTCATCGCGTACGCTCAAGGCGTTGACGACCTGGAAGAGCACGAACGTCGTGAACGCGAGCGTGAGCGCCCGGTCGGTGCCGTAGTGATGCTGCGCGAACACGAGCACGGCGAGGGTGCCAGCGGCCATGACGACGCCGGTGACGGTCACGGAGCGGAGGCGCTTGCGGTTCAGGATCTCCTCGCCCGACGCACGGGGCGGGCGGTCCATCACGCCGGGGGATGCGGGGTCGACGCCGAGAGCCATGGCCGGCGGTCCGTCCATGATGAGGTTGATCCACAGCAGCTGGATGGGGTTGAACGGCGTCGGTAGGTTCGCGAGCTGCGCACCGATCAGCGCGGTAAGCGCACCGATGTTGGTCGCTACCTGGAAGCGCACGAACTTGACGATGTTGGCGTAGATCGTCCGACCCTGGCCGACGGCCGAGGTGATCGTCGCGAAGTTGTCGTCGGCGAGGACCATGTCGGAGGCTTCCTTGGCCACCTCGGTGCCGCTGTGACCCATCGCCACCCCGATGTCCGCGACCGTGAGCGCAGGCGCGTCGTTGACCCCGTCACCGGTCATCGCGACCACCGCCCCGCGGTCGCGCAGTGCCTTCACGATCCGGACCTTGTGCTGCGGTGCAACGCGGGCGATCACACCGAGGTCGTCGATCCGGTCCGCGAGCTCCCCGTCGTCGAGCGCGTCCAGACCGCGACCGTCGATCGCGGCACCTGGAATACCGATCTGGGCCGCGATCGCGCGGGCGGTGTCGACGTGGTCGCCGGTGACCATCTTCACGGTGATCCCAGCCCGGTGGGCTTCGGCCACCGCGTCCGCGACCTCGGCCCGGGGCGGGTCGACCAGACCGACGAGACCGAGGAACGAGAGATGGGTCGCGGTCGCCATGCGATCCTCGTCACTGACGTCCCGTCGCGTCACCTCGACCCGGTCGACTTCACCGGAGGCCACGGCCAGGACCCGCAGTCCTTCGCTCGCCAGCTCGGTCGCGCGGCCAACCAGTTGCGTGCGCTCGGTCTCGTCGAGGACACAGCGGTCGAGCACGACCTCCCAAGCACCCTTCACCGCGACGAAGGCGGCGGTTTCATCGTCACGACCATGGAACGTGGCCATGAGCTTGCGCGCCGAGTCGAATGGCACCTCGGCGATGCGCGGCGCGGCCGCGCGCACATCGGCCGACACGAGGCCGGCCTTCACCGCGAGGACCACGAGCGCGCCTTCGGTGGGATCGCCCAGCAGGACGCCGTCTCGAACATCGCTGTCGTTGCACAGCACCCCGACACGGGCCGCGGCATGGAGCTCCGCCGAGCGCACGTCGCCGCCGATCGAACCGGCCGCTTCGTAGCCCGCCCCCGTGATGCGAGCCGTCCCTGACGGCAGGACGACGGCGCGGGCGGTCATCTGGTTGACCGTGAGGGTGCCGGTCTTGTCCGAACAGATCACCGACGTCGAACCGAGCGTCTCGACCGATGCCAGGCGCTTGACGATCGCGCCTCGCCGCGCGAGCCGCGCGGTTCCGACCGCGAGCGTGAGGGTTACGACCGCGGGAAGGCCTTCCGGAATCGCCGCGACCAGCAGCGCCACCGAGGAAACCAGGGTCTCGCTCACCGGCGACCCGCGTAGGAGCCCGAGCGCGAAGTAGACGAGCACGATGCCGCCGGAGATCAGCGCGAGGCGCTTCCCCAGGCCTTCGAGCTGCTGCTGGAGCGGCGTCTTGGTGGCGTCCGCCCCGGCGATCATCTCCGCCACCTGACCGATCTCGGTGTGCATCCCCGTCGCAGTCACCGCGACCACGAGCCGGCCCTGGGTGAGCTGCGTGTTCATCAGGACCGTGGTGGTGCGGTCGCCGAGGGGCGCGTCCGCGTCCACTTCGTCGTCAACCTGCTTGCCCACCGGCGCTGACTCGCCCGTCAACGACGACTCGTCGACCTCGGCGGACCAGGCCTCGACGACGCGACCATCCGCCGGCACCCGATCGCCGGCTTCGAGCAGGACGACGTCTCCGGGGACGAGGGATTGGCTCGGCACCTCGGTCACCCGGCCGTCTCGGCGCAACCGGACCGTCAACGTCAGCATTTCCCGCAGTGCGGTGAGGCTCTTCTCGGCCTTCTGCTCTTGGACGTAGCCGAGCAGCGCGTTGAACACGAGTACGACCGCGATGGCGACGGAGTCCTTCACGTCGCCGACCGCCCCCGCGACCACGGCACCCACGACCAACGTCGCGACGAGGACGTTGCGGAACTGATCGAAGAAGATCAGCCACTTCGGTCGCTTGGTCGGTTCTTCGAGATGGTTGGCGCCCCACCGTGAGGTTCGAGCACGGACCTCGGATGCCGAGAGGCCGAGGGCGGGATCGACCTCGAGCCGCGCGAGGACGTCGCCGGCGGGCAGCGCGTGCCACGGCACCGGTACGTCCGGGGACGCAAGGACAACAGCGGGGTTCGACATCGGGAGCTCCTTCCGGACGCACCGGAACCGAAGCTCAACCGTGAGCCTTCGACCCGGCACGCGTACGTGCTGGACCGAAGGTCTCGCCCACCTTCCCCGAAGGAAGGCCCAGGGACCGGGAGCCGAAGCTCCAGCATGTCGATCACCTGGATTGGGGGCTACTCCCCTTCTCGAACCCGGTCAGGGTAGCAGGCGATAGGCAGGGGAGGTAGTGGCTCGGCCGGCACATCGCGTTCTCTCGCGCCGGTCGGGGTTCCGGTCAGCCCGAAGTCGGGAACCGGTAGAAGACGTGACGCTCGAGGCGGTGACCGGGGGGCACGTACGGGTGGTCGAAGTCCGACTCCGGATCGCGCACCATGCCGAGGCGTTCCATCACCTTCCACGACCGGACGTTGCCCGGCGTGGTGAAGGAGACGATCTCGTCCAGTCCCACGACCTCGAGCCCGTAGCGGACGGCTTCTCGCGCCGCCTCGGTCACGTAGCCATGGCCCCAGTGCTCGCGGGCAATCCGCCACCCGACTTCGACGGCAGGCGTGAACGGCGCGTCGAACGGGACGCGGTGCAATCCGACGAAGCCGACGAAGGGCGCCACATCGCAGACCTCGACGGCCCAGAGTCCGAAGCCGACCTTCTCGAACTCGTCCTCGATGCGCGCCGCGAAGGCGTCACTCTCGTCGCGCGTGAGGAGCTTCTGGAAGTGCTCCATCACCACGGGATCGGCGTTGAGGGCCGCGAAGGGATCGAGATCGTCCGGGCGCCAACGACGCAGCAGCAGACGCTGGGTACGAAGCGTCGGGCCGTCGGTCGAAGTCGTCAACGATCAGCCGCGAGCAGAAGCTCAGGGGACGACGACGCGGAAGAAGCGGGCGCCTTCGGGACCGCTGCGCACCGCATAGTCGGCGTTGCGCGGGATGCACAGGATGCTGCCGGGACCGTTGCGGGCATCGTCGAGCCACAGCTCACCCTCCGAGACCAGGAAGACCTCGCCCTCGTCGTGGCTGTGCATCGGGTCCACGTAGTCGGGCGCGTACTCGATGTATTGCACACGGGTCGCAGTCTCGACGCCGACGGTCAACGGTTTGACCCGGATCTTGCCGACCTCGGCGTTGGGGTCGTCGACGACGTCGACCCACGGCACGTCGTGCTCGTCGACATGGAAGATCTCGGCCATCCGGAGCCCCTCTCAGATCAGATGGCGAAGTCTCGCGCGCCGTCATCACGGCCGTCCGGCAGGGTCGTCGCAGGGCAGACTGCACGTCATGACCTTGCGGGAGGCGCGGGAGCGCCAGGCCGAGGCGGGGGTGGCCCGGGCATGGAAGCCGGACCGCGACGCGTGCTTCTGAGCCGGGTCGTCAGATGGAGCTGATCGCGTCCGGGCGGACGGCCGAGGTGTTCGCCTGGGCCGACGGGCAGGTGCTCAAGCTCGATCGTCCGGAGTGGAACGGACTCTCGGCCTTCGAGGCCTCGGCCCTGGCAAGGATCGCGGACACCGGTATCCCCGCACCTCGGGCACACCGAGAGGTCACGGTCGGCGGTCGTCACGGGGTCGTGCTCGATCGGGTCGACGGTCCGTCGCTCGCGCAGGTACTCGACGACGACGCCGACGCCTCGTCGTCCGCGCGTCGGTTCGTCGACTTGCAACGCGCGTTGAACGGTCATGTCGTGTACGGCCTGCCGGACCTGATCATCGGGCTGGAGGACGGGATCCGGGCGAGCAGCCTCGACCCGTCGACCGTCGCGGACCTTCTGATGGTCCTCGACCACCTCGATGACGGGCGACGATGCCTCTGCCATTTCGACCTGCATCCCGGCAACGTCATCGTCACCACAGCTGGATGGGTCGTGATCGACTGGCTCACCGCGTCGTCAGGTCCGCCCGATGCGGACTTCGCCCGCACCCTCGTCCTCGGCGCGTGGGCCGCTCCCGTGGTGCCCGGCACCTTCACCGATCACGTGCTCCAGCAGGGCCTCGCCGCGCGACGGTTGGAGATGACGCGTCTTCACGCGTGGATCCGGGTCATCGCCGGCGCGCGGCTCGCCGAGGGATTCGGTGGCGCCGAAGCCGCATTCATGAGGTCGCTCGCGTCCGGTGAACAGCGGCTGGCACCGGACGGGTGAGCCGGTCAGAGGAGGAGCGGGGCGGTGCTGCGGCGTGCCGAGCTGCGGCCGGCTGCGTCGGCCTCGCGGTACGCGGCGACCTGCTCCACCGAGATCATCGCGATGCGGTGCTCGCTCGCGAAGAGCTCGAGGAACTGCATGCGTGCCGGAGAGCCGTCGTCGTGCAGGACTTCGCAGATCACCGCGACGGGCGGGAGGCCGGCGAGGCGCGCGAGGTCGACTGCGGCCTCGGTGTGGCCGCGACGCTCGAGGACGCCGCCCGGCTTGGCCCGCAGCGGGAAGACGTGACCCGGGCGGATGAAGTCGGTGGGCTTCGAGTCGGGGTCGAGGACCGAGCGAATCGTGAGTGCACGGTCCTGGGCCGAGATGCCGCTTCCGGCGGTGACGTGGTCGATGGTCACCGCGAACGCCGTGTCGCAGGTCTCCGTGCCGGGAGCCAGCATCGGCGGCATGCCGAGCTCGTCGAGCCGGTCGGGCGAGCAGGGCATGCAGACGAGCCCGCGGGCCCAGCGGAGCATGAAGTTGACCGCCTCGGCGGTCGCCCAGCTCGCAGCCATCGTGAGGTCGCCCTCGTTCTCCCGCTCTTCGTCGTCGACGACGAGGACCATCTCTCCGCGCCGGATGCGCTTGAGGGCTTCATCGATCGTGGCTAGCGCCATGCTCACGTTCCTCCGGGATGGACCGGCTCCCGGACGGCGGTTGCCGTGCGGGACCCGGGCAGGGTCACGACCATGCGGCAGCCATGCGGCTCCCGCCGTTCGGGGTGGATCTCGCCTCCGTGGAGGTCGACGATCCATTGGGCGATCGCGAGGCCGAGCCCCGCGCCACCGTCTTGCGACGACCGGGCCGCATCGGCCCGGTAGAACCGCTCGAAGATTCGGGGCACCTGGTCGTCGGGGATGCCCGGACCCTCGTCGCTGACCTCGATGGTGACGCCGTCGGCCGACCGTGAGGCCCGCAGCTCCACCGTTCCGGCGATCGGCGTGTAGCGCAGCGCGTTCTCGAGCAGGTTGGCGACGACCTGGTGCAACCGCTCGGGATCGGCGTCGGCGGTCAGGCCGTCAGGCTCCACGTTGACCGAGACGATTGCATCGGGGGAGTGCAGCCGCGCCTCGCGTGCGGCGTGCTCCAGCACGGCCTCGATCTCGAAGGGCTGGCGGTCGAGCGGCATGCTGCCGGACTCGAGCCGGGAGAGGTCGAGGAGCTGCGCGACCAAGCGGCCGAGTCGCTCCACCTGGGCCAGCATCGTGCGCATGGTCTCGGGGTCGGCGGGCTCGACGCCGTCGATCATGTTCTCGAGCACGGCCTGGAGCGCGGTGATCGGCGTCCGCAGCTCGTGGCTCACGTTGGCGATCAGGTCGCGGCGCATCCGCTCGGTCGCGTCGAGCTCCCCGGCCATCTGGTTGAACGACGCCGCGAGCTGGCCGATCTCGTCCTTCGACGTGGCGGTGACCCGACGGCCGTAGTCGCCCCGCGCCATCGCCGCGGTGGCCTCGCTCATCTCCCGCAGCGGCGACGTGAGGCCGTGCGCGAGATACCGGGTGATCACGAGCGCGCAGATGCCGGCGACGATCCCGCTGACCGATGGCCAGATGCCGATCTTGGTTCCGGCCCAGAACACCACGATCGTGATACCGACCGCGGCCAGGATGATCGTGCCGATCTTGAGCTTGATGCTCGGCAGCGGCGCCAGAGGATGCATCGGGTGCGTCACGCCGGTACCTCCAGCGAATAGCCGACACCGTGCACGGTACGGACGACGTCGCTTCCGAGCTTCCGGCGCAGCGCCCGCACGTGGGAGTCGACGGTGCGCGGACCCGAGCCGTCGCGGTAGCCCCAGACCTCCGCGAGCAGCTGCTCGCGCGTGTAGACGGTGCCGGCTCGGGTCATCAGGAACGCCAGCAGGTCGAACTCGGTGGGTGTGAGGTGCTGCTCGTCGTCGCCGACGTGCACGCGACGCGAGCGGACGTCGACGGACAGCGTGCCGATGTGCACGACGTCGTCGTCGGAGACGTCGGCCGCGAGCTCGGCCGCACGATCGACCCGGCGCAGGAGTGCGTGCACCCTCGCCGCGAGCTCGCGCGTGCTGAACGGCTTCGTCATGTAGTCGTCGGCACCGACCGCGAGCCCGACGAGCAGGTCGGTCTCGGTGTCGCGGGCCGTGAGCATCAGCACCGGAACCGGACGCTCGGCCTGGATGCGCTTGCACACCTCGAGGCCGTCGATGCCCGGGAGCATGAGGTCGAGGACCACGAGGTCGGGCTGGAGGTCCGCGCAACGGGCCACGCCGGTGGGGCCGTCGGACGCGATCGAGACCAGGAAACCCTCCGAGCGGAGGCGGGCGGCCACGGCGTCAGCGATCGGTGCCTCGTCTTCCACGACCACGATGCTGCGGGGGGTCGCCCCGACCGGTGACTGCACGTCTCTCAGGATACGGACGACCGGTGGGAGAGTCCCTCCGGACATGTGCGGATCCTGTGCAGCCGGGTGCGGATCGGGCCGAATCGGCGGATCGAGCGGCCCTCCGAGGCGGAAATGCTCCCGCAGACGGGCCGGACCGGCTCATCGCAGCAGATGGCGGCCGGCCACGACCGGCAGATCCAGGGCCGACAGGATCCCGGCCGGCGCGGCGACGACAGCCGGGACCGCGTTCAGGAGCCGCATCGCGGTGCAGATCAGGCCGCCGGTGTTCTCGTCGCCGTCGCTCGCGGTGAAACGCAGCTCGCACTCGAGGTTCGGCTCGCCCTCGATCGTGATGACGTAGCCGCCGTGCTGGCTCCGTGGCTGCGGCCAGTCGGGGGCGACGTCGTCGTGGATCCGGGTCACGTGCTCGACGATGATCGCCGGCCGGTCGTTCACGATTCCCTGCACCTCGAACCGCAGCCCGGCGACGGTGCCGGCGTCGACGTGGCCGAGCGCAATGTCGAAGCTGGTGTCGGTGGCGCGCCGCTCGTACACCTCGCGGATCTCGTCGAGCTCCACGTCGAGGGCCTCCGCGATCATCGCCACGACACCGCCCCACGCGAACGTGAGCACACCGGGCAGGAGCAACAGCGGCGTCTGGTCCAACGGCTTGGCGAAGCCCATCGTCTCGAAGAGCACTTCGGGTTGCATGTACGTGGCGTAGTTGAGGATCTCCTGCACGCGGATCGTGGCGATCCGCTGCACGAAGCCCGACAGCACGATCGGCAGAAGGTCGTTGGCGAAGCCGGGGTCGATGCCCGACGTGAAGCACGAAGCGCTCCCGATCGCGCACGCGGCCGCGATCCGGGCGACGGCGTTCGGGTCGGCCGAGGCTGGATGTACGAGCGAGACCACCGACGTCGACACCACGTTGGTGCCCGCCTCGAGGAAGCGGCACATCTCCGTGACCGCGTCATCCGGGCGGAGATCGCCGGTAGCGGTGTGCATCACCGCGTCGGCGCGCAGCGCGAGGATCGCGTCGAGGTCGTCGGTCGCGCGCACGCCGACGGCGTCGCCGCCCGCAAGCACGCCCGCATCGACGCCGACCTTGTCGGGGCTGTGGACCCAGAGCCCGACGAGCTCCAGGTCCGGGTGCTCGATGATCGCCCGCAACGCGAGCATTCCCACGTTCCCGGTGCTGAACTGCACCACCCGATACGTCATCGCGGTCCTCCTCGGAAAGTGCGATCCGCTGTGCAACCCCGCAGTGGGCGGGAATACTGCAGCGGCGTGCGACCACGTCAGCGGGCGAAGAGCGCGTTCGCGATCGTGGCGATTTGAGCGGGTGCGACACTGCGCCAATAGGCGTCGTCGTGGAAGCCCGAGCTGAACCTGCCGCGATTGGCGTGAGGAAGGCGCGCCGCGAACTCGGCATCTGCGTCGTGAAATGGATCGTCGGTTCCGCAGTCGATCCGGACGGTCATGGCGGCGAGGCGATCCATTCCCGCGAAGACGTCGTTGCGGTGGTAATCCGCAGAGCCGTCGAAGGCGATCGCCGCGGTGGCTCCGGGGGTTGTCCAGAGCGCGGGACTGGCGGCGGCGACTGCGGCGAATCGGTCCGGTGCGTGTTCGGCGGCGAGGAGGGCTCCGTATCCTCCCATCGACCATCCAAGAAGCGCGCGGGGTGGCTCCGAGCCGATGTGCTGTTCGACCATGGGGATGAACTCGTCGAGGAGCATGGTGAGCGGATCGCTGCCGCTCGCTCGGGCATGCCAATACGAATCGCTTCCTCCATCCACCGCGGCCACTGCCAACGGTGCGCGCGCGGCGGCGGCGACGTCGGGCACATGAATGTCGTCGAAGGGCATCCGGTGATTGCTGCCATGACCGTGCAGGCAATAGACGACTCCCCGCACTGGAATCGAGGGCATCGCGATGGTCCAACCCACCGGGTGGGGCATGTGCGCGCTGGTCAACTGCCCGCTGATCTCCCGTGCGTGTGCCGCCGGGACGTGGTGGTCCGGGCTCTGCTCGAGCCCCAGCCGATGGAGGAACCGTCGCACGCGAGGGTCGCTCGACTCCTCGACCGCGGCGCCGGCCCCGAGCACCGCAAATGCGCCCGCGCCGACAAGCAACTGACGACGAGTGAGCATTCGGTGATTGTGGCTCAGAACCCAACGGTCGCCAAGCTCTCCTACGATCCGGATGGTGGATGTCTCTGCGCTCGCTCTCGTCGACGACTGGCCCGTCGACAACGTCGCGGTCGGCGTCATCGGTGCCGACGGCGAGGAGCACACGCGAGGGGACACGGGCCGCGAGTACCGCTGGGCATCGGTGACCAAGCTGCTGGCCGCGAACGCGGTGCTGGTCGCGGTGCAGGAGGAGGCGCTCGGGCTCGACGACCCGGCCGGTCCTCCCGGATCGACGGTTCGCCACCTGCTCGCGCACGCATCCGGGCTGCCCATGCTCGCGGGCGCGCCGATCGCGCCACCGGGCCGTCGGCGCATCTACTCGAACGTCGGCTTCGATCGCCTCGGCGAGCTCGTGACCGAGCGGGCCGGCATTCCCGCGGCGGACTACGTGCAGGAAGCCGTGCTCGAGCCGCTCGGGCTCTCGGGAACCAAGGTGACGGGATCGATCGCGTCGTCGGCGCGGGGTCCGCTCCTCGACCTCTTGACCTTCGCGAGTGAATGGCTGCAGCCGAAGGTCGGCGTGCTGGGTCCCGCGCTGATGGCCGCCGCGACCTCGGTCGCGTTCCCGGATCTGCCCGGCGTGCTCCCGGGCTTCGGACGACAGCGGCCCAATGATTGGGGCCTCGGGTTCGAGATCCGCGGCCACAAGTCGCCGCACTGGACCGGCGCACGCAACGCTCCAGAGACGTATGGGCACTTCGGCCGTTCGGGCACGTTCATGTGGATCGATCCGGTGGCCGGCGTCGCGTGCGCGTGCCTCACCGATCGCGAGTTCGGCCCGTGGGCGGCGGAGCTCTGGCCCGTCTTCGCCGACGCGCTCCTCGGTGCAATCCCGTGCGTCCCCTGAGCACACATATCGTGCTCGTGGGACGCACAAACCTTGACGAGCCCGCCTCAGTCGCGGGGGAGGACGGAGACCGCGCTGGGATCCACCGCGAAGGCCACGTTCGTCCCGGGTTCCGGCTGCTTGTCGGTCGACGCGAGGGCGACGGTAAGCGGCGGTCCACCGCCGTCGGGCTGCACCGTGACGAAGCGACGGTCGCGCCGGAACCCGACGGCCACGACGGCCGCCGGGCGCGCGTCGGCCGCATGCGCCAGCTCGACGAGGCGGAACGCGTCCGGTCGGCTCGCCAGCTGCACCGCTCCGTCGGGCGCGTCGACCGGCACGTCGCCCCATGGGCCGCACGCGACGCCTGCGTCGACGACGGCCTCGCACAGCGCGCAGCCGAGGAAACGGGCCACCGAAGGGGAGGCGGGAGTGCGCCAGACCTCGGCCGCAGGCGCGGCCTGCTCGACCCGGCCGTCGCGGAGGACGACGATGCGATCGCCCAGCGCGAACGCCTCGTCCTGATCGTGGGTCACGAAGACCACCGTGAGCCCGAGGCGCCCGAAGAGCGTGCGCAGGTCGACGAGGAGCCGCTCCCTCAATTCGCGGTCGAGCGCACCCAGCGGTTCGTCGAGCAGGAGAACCCGGGGCTGAGGTGCGAGTGCACGCGCGAGCGCCACACGCTGCTGTTCACCGCCTGAGAGCTGGTCGATCGCTCGCCCCTCGAAGCCGGCGAGCCCGACCAGCGCGAGCACCTCGGTGACGCGGGACCGGATCGCCGTACCGCTCGCGTGCTGCATCTTGAGCCCGAATGCGACGTTCCCGCCGACATCCTCGTGCGGGAACAGTGCGTGCTCCTGGAACATGAGGCCGACCCCGCGCCGGTGGGTCGGCACGTCGGTGACGTCGTCTCCGTCGATGCGCACCCTGCCGCCGAACGCCCGCTCGAGTCCCGCGAGCACCCGCAGCAGTGTGGTCTTGCCGCTGCCGCTCGGCCCGAGCAGGCACGTCACCTGGCCGTCGGGAGCATCGAGGTCGACGTGGTCGAGTGCCACTCGGGTGCCGTAGCGGACCTCGAGGTCCCGCGCCTCGACCGCCATCAGCCGCGCGTCCCGCGGGTGGCACGCGTCAGGCGTCGGCCGGGAATCGCCTCGACCGCGAAGACCACGGCGAGCGTGAGCAGCATGAGGATGGTCGTGAGCGCCATCGCAGCGTGGTAGTTCTGCGCCCCGGGCACGCCCAGCAGGCGGAAGATCGCCACCGGGAGCGTCGGGTTGTCGGGTCGGGCGATGAGCGCGGTCGCGCCGAACTCACCGAGGGATATCGCGGCCGCGAAGCCGGCGCCCAACAGGAGCGCGGGCGCGAGCACCGGCAGATCGACGGCGCGCCATACCCGGGCCGGCGCGGCGCCGAGGACCGCGGCGGCGTCGCGCAGCCGGGGGTCGACGGCCCGCCCGAGCGGCACGACCGTCCGGACCACGAACGGGATCGCGACGAGAGCCTGCGCGATCGGAACGAGCCACGGCGAGGTGCGCAGGTCGACGGGTGGCCGGTCGAGCGCGATCAGGAAGCCGAAGCCGAGCGTGACCGCTGAGGTGCCCAACGGGATCATCAGCGCGCCGTCGAGGATGCGTCCCGCGCGGCCGTCGCGCCGGAGGGCGGCGAGCGACGCCAGTCCGCCGATGACCACCGAGATCACGACCGCGCCGAGCGCGTACCGCAGCGAGGTGGAGATGGCGTGCGCCGGGGCCACGAACAGGGCGGAGCCGGGGCCGCTGCGGTCGAGGCCGCGGTACGCGTCGAACGTGAGACCGTGATCGGACTGCAACGAGCGGGCCACGAGGATCGCCATGGGCCAGGCGAGGAACCCCAGAACGCAAACGAGCACGACACCCAGACCCAGGCGCTCCCGAACGGTTCGCACCCGCCGCGCCACGGCCTCCGCGGGGCGTAGGGCGAGCGCCACGGCCCGATGGCCCTGCAGCTTTCCCGCCACGAGCAGCATGGCGGCCACCGCGACCAGTTGGATGATCGCCAGCGCCGCGGCCACGCCCAGTTGCAGCTGATCGGCGGTCTGGCGGTAGATCTCGACCTCGAGGGTGGCCCGGGTCGGCCCGCCCAGGATCAGCACGATGCCGAACGACGTGAAGCAGAAGAGGAACACGATCGC
>JAODBH010000153.1 GCA_025463865.1 Actinomycetes bacterium
GCGCCTACGCGACCCGATGGGTGGGCGGCGACCTGCTGGTCGGCATCACCGACGTGATCATCGTCGGCCTCGGGCTGCGGTTCGTCCTCGCACCGGGCGACCCTGACGAGGTGGCGCTGGAGCCCGAACGGTTCGCGCTGCGCGCTGCGGGCGTCGCGCTGGTCGTCGGCCTGATGGCCGGCCTCCTCGCCAACAGCGGTGGGTTCCTGCTCGCGCCGCTCTACGTGCTGATCCTGCGCGCACCGATCAAGCAGGCGTTCGCGACCTCGCTCCTCGTGTCGGCCGTCCTCGCGGTGCCGGGGACGATCGTGCACGCGGCGCTCGGACACATCGACTGGACCTTCGTCGTCGTGTTCGGAGCCGCGTCGATCCCACTGTCGTTCCTGGGCGCACGCGTCGCGCTCCGTACCCAGGCCCGGCACCTCGAACGCAGCTACGGGTTCGCGCTGGTGCTCCTGGGTACGGTGTTCCTGGCTCTCGGCGCCTGAGCGGCGCCCGCCCGGCGGCAAGGAGCGGCATGCGCGACGCGATCCAGATCCTGCGCGACTCGAAGACCATCGCCGTGGTCGGCCTGTCGCGCGCGGCGCGCAAGGCCGCCCACCACGTGCCGGCGTCGTTGCAGGCCCTCGGCTTCCGCATCATCCCGGTGAACCCGGAGGCCGACGAGATCCTCGGCGAGACCGTCTACCGGCGCCTCGCCGACATCCCCGACCCGGTCGACGTGGTCGAGGTGTTCCGTCCCGCACCCGAAGCTGCAGCCGTGGCCCGCGAGGCCGCGGCGCTGGGTATCGGCGCCATCTGGCTGCAACTCGGCATTCGCTCGGCCGAGGCCGCGGCGATCGCGGCCGAAGCCGGGATGGACTACGTCGAGGACCGCTGCATGATCGTCGACGCGCGTCAGGCGGGCATCCGCCACTGACCGCAGATCCAGATCTCTCTGCGCTAGACGAGGCCGCGGGTGGCGGGGTCGGACCAGCCGAGGCGGTCCTGCGCACGGGCCGAGCTGTAGCGGACGTCGCGCACGCCGGTGGCGTACTGGTAGGCGACGTTCGGGCGCTCGGCCTTCTTCTTCAGCAGCTTCTTGAGCTGGTACGGCGCCAGGCTGAGCGCGTTGAACGCGGGCTTCGGCAGCCCGACCGGGCGCACCTTCACACCGTGGCGATCCGACCAGCGGGCGAGCAGCTCGGCCGACGGCACCGGCTCCGTGGGCACCGCGAGGAACACGTCGCCCGCGTCGGGCTTCGCGAGCGCGCGGGCGATGAGATCGGAGACGTCGTCGACGTGGATGTAGGCGAGCGTGTGGTCTTTCGCTCCGGCGTAGAGACCCAACTTGGCCGGCCCCGCGCTGAGGCTCTTCTTCACCGGTGGGTCGTCGTCGCTGAACAGGAGGCCGGGGCGGACGATCACGAGCCGCACGCCCAGCCGGTCGGCCGCGGTGCGCGTCGCCTCCTCGACCCGGACCTTGGCCCAGGGATACACGTCGAGCGCGCGGTCCTTGGTGACGAAGGGGGAGTCCTCGTCGACCTCCACGGCGGCCGAGCCGTCGAGCCCGAACACCGCGATGCTCGAGATCAGCACGAAGGTCGACACTCCGGCCGCGGCCGCCGCCATCAAGAGCTCGACCGTGACGTCGACGTTGCGCTGCTCGTAGACCTCGGCGTCCGCGCGCTGGAAGTCCCACGCGCAGTGGACGACGACGTCCATGCCGTCGACGAGGGTCGCCCGGTCCTCGGCCCGGTCGATGCGGCCCCAGACCGGAGTCACACCGGGCTCGACGTCGCGCCGGTCGACCGCGGTGCGGTGCAGGAGGCCCCGCACGCTGTGGTCCTGCTCGGTGAGGGTGCGCGCGACCGAACGGCCGAGGAGCCCCGAGTAGCCGGTGAGGAGGATGTTCACGCCGCTCCGTTCGTGGCCGGGACCCCGAGGGCCGCTTCCTGGATGCGGGCCACGCCGAGGGTGCTCTCCGCCGAGACCGGCGGCGGGCCGCCCGCGCGGTACGCGGCGTAGAACGCCTCGACCAGGCCGCGGATGCCGGGCTCGCGCTTCACCTTCTTGGTGACGACCCCGAAGCCGACACCCAGCGTCTTGCTCACCTGGCCCACACCGATCTGCACGCCGCCGAGCATCTTGGGGACGAGGCCGATGGGGCCGCGGTGACGGCTGACCACCGTGGTCTGCCGGGTGAGGTCGAGCATGATCGTGCCGCCCTCACACCAGATCGTGGCCTCGCGCAAGTGGTTGTCGTGGCCCATCGAGACGACCATCGTGCCGAAGCCGTCGGGCGTCTGGATCGCCACCTGCACCGCGTCGGGCTGGCCGTTCGGCATGAGGTTGCCGGACGCGGTCGACGCGTCGATGCGGGTAGGGGAGCCGAGCACGTCGACGAGGAGGCTCGCGGGGTGCGAGATCAGGTTGAGCAGCACGCCGTTGTGGATCTTGTAGGCCCAGTGCTCGGCGTTGCCGTAGGGGATCTTGTGGCCCTTCTCGGCGTGGCCGAAGAACGAGTTGACCGCGATCGGCCGGCCGACCGAGCCGTCGTTGATGACGGCCAGCGCGTCGAGCACGCACGGCATGAACAGCGTGCTGTGGTCGACGCAGACGACGCGGCCGGCTTCGGCACCCGCCGCGAAGAGCTGCTCGTTCTCGCTCACCGTCATGGCGAGTGGCTTCTCGATCAGCGCGTGGCTACCGGCGTCGATCGCCTGGAGCCCGAGGTCGAAGTGCGAGTCCGGCGGCGTGAGCACGTGGACGACGTCGAGGTCGGCGCCGGCGATCATGGCGGCGGCGTCGGAGTGGTAGGTGGCGTCGACCCCACCACCGGCGCCCGCAGCCAGCTTCTCAGCCGCCTCGAGCCGGACGTCGCAGAGGTGGAGGTCGATCGGGCCGCACTCGTTGACCAGGGTCGACACGTGCGGCTGTGCGATCGCGCCGCAGCCGATGAGCCCGACCCGGAGCCGGCGGGAACCGACCGCGGTGAATTCGACTTCTTGCTGGGTCAAGGAATTCCTCACCTGGGGGGCTGAGCGGCCGAGAAAATCTATTCCGACATGCTGTCATCGGCGGGTTCGAGCCCCGCATTGACCACTGTTCGTGGCCTGGGCGGGAGCACGCGGCCGCACATCCGAGTGAACTGAACGGATGGAGCCGCTGCGGCGTGTAGGTGGTGTGGAGACCACCGACATCGAGGAGCCCGAGCCCCAAATCCTGGCCCCTCCCGACTTCGACGGGTTCTTCCGCCGCGAGTACCGCAAGGTCGTGGCGCTCGCAGCGGTCCTCTGCGGCCGACCGGCCGTCGCCGAGGAGCTCGCCCAGGACGCCTTCGTCTCCGCCTACCGGAACTGGGACCGGATCGCCCGGTACGACGACCCGGGCGCGTGGGTGCGGCGGGT
>JAODBH010000168.1 GCA_025463865.1 Actinomycetes bacterium
ACCAGCCCCCGCACAGTGACGGCTGCGCCCACTGATCCGCGGTCAGCGTCGCCAACGTCGCCGCCAGTCCAGCCCGCTCGCCGTGGATGAGCTCCCAGGTCCTCGCGTCGTCCATCGTGTGCTCCCCGTCAATTCGGCACCGCGACTGCGACGCCGTCCTATGAGAGAGACGGACGGGAGTGCCCGATCACGACCGGCGCGGCGAAGAACGCGCGCATTCGGTCGAGGGCCGACCTCCCAGCCTCAGGCGATGTCGTCCGCCATCTCCAGCAACTTGGTCACGGTGCGCCAGTTGCGCGACGTCCCCGGCGTGGACTTCTGGCGAGCGAAGTCGGCCGCGAGCTTGCTGTTGCCGAGGCCGTCGGGCAGGTAGAAGTAGATCTGGTGCCCGATCGCCGCCACCTCCTCGGGAAGGTAGCGGTCGAGATCCTTCAGGGTGAGCTCGGCCTTCGCCGTACCGCTGGTGAAGGTCACGTGGAGATGATTCGGGTCCTCACCCCGCTGCAGGAACGGGTTCGCGGCCATCGCCTTCTCCAGCTCGGCCCGGGTCCGCACCATCACCGCCGGCGACACGTCGGTCGCCGCCGCGATCGCGTCCGCGAGCTTCTTCTCCACCACGGCGGTCGAGCGCGCGGAGGTCGAGAAGACGACGTTGCCGCTCTGGATGTAGGTCTTGACGTCGTCGTAGCCGCAGCCGGCGCAGATCTCGCGGAGGTCCGACATCGCCAACTTGCCGCGCCCGCCCACATTGACTCCCCGTAGGAGCGCCACCATCACCGTCATCCCGACAGTCTGGCTCGCGGCGTCAGGGCCAGCCGAACAGCCGACGTGCGTTGGTGTCGAGGATCGCGGCACGGTCGGACGCGTCGATCGCGTCGTCGTCCGCCACCTTCGCCACCGCGCCCGGGAACTCCGCATCCCAGTGCGGGTAGTCCGACGCCCACACGATCCAATCCGATCCGGCCTGCGCGATCACGTGCGGAAGGCTCTGCTCGCCTTCGGTCGACACGAAGAGCCGGCCCTCGGCCAGGTACTCGGACGGCGCCTTGGTGATCTCGGTGAACTCGGCCTGACGGTGCTCGTAGTGCTCGTCGAACCGTTCGAACAGGTACGGCACCCAGCCCACCCCCGACTCGAGCAGCGCGATCCGCAGGGTCTTGAACCGCTCCAGCACTCCCCCGCACACCACCTTGGTCGCCGCGAACATGTTGGTGAACGGGAAGTCGAGCGTGTGCAACTGCGCGTACTCGTCGGTGAAGCGGTCGTGCACCAACCGAAGGCCACCCGCGTGCAGCCCGACCGGAACGTCGAGCTCCTCGGCCACCGCGTAGATCGGGTCGTTCTCACGGTCGTCGGGATTCCGCCTCCCGACCGCGCCGGGCATGGTGAGCGACACGAACCCGAGCTCGGTGACCGCGCGGCGCGCCTCCTCGACCGACGCGGCCACGTGCTTCAGCGGGAGCGCGGGGGTTCCCTTCAGCCGGGCCGGATCGGCGGAGCAGTAGTCGAACAGCCAGTCGTTGTAGGCCCGACACACCGCGACCGCGAGCTCCTCGTCGTCGGCCATGTGGCAGCTGAGGCCCATCGCGCCGTAGAGCACCGCGACGTCGATGCCGTCGGTGTCCATGTCGTCGAGCCGCAGCTTCGCGTCGACCGCGCCCTCCCGGTGGACCGACGCCTCGCGGATCCCTTCGGGCACCCACGCGCCGACGCCGTGCCCATTGGGGAACACCGAGCCCTGGAACGAGTAGCGGGTCGTACCGCGCTCGTCGCGCACGAGCCGCGGCCGTCGGTCCCAATACTCGGGCGCGAGGTACTGCTCCCAGATGTGATCGTCCTCGAACACGTGCCCGTCGACGTCGATCACCCGCTGCTCCCGCATCCGCCCCCCAAGCTTCGTGCGTCCCACGAGCACAGTATGTGTGCTCGTGGGACGCACAAAGATCCGGGGCGGGCTCAGATCCGGGGCGGGGGCTCAGGTCCGGGGGCGGCGGTGGAGGGAGACGGCGTAGTCGCTGGTGTCGGTGAAGGGGGCGGCGGACCAGGTGGACCAGCGGCCTTCGAGCTCGAGGCCCTCGGCGGCGCAGTGGGCGTCGTACTCGGCGATCCCGTAGCCACGGCCGAGTTGGAACCCGGCGACCAGCGCGCCTCCGGGCTCGACGTGGGCGGCGCAGCCCGACACCAGCGCGGCTTCCGTCCCCGCGGGCGTGAAGAGCGGCACGTTGCCGGCCATCACCACCACCGAGAACGTGCGCCCGAGGTCGAGGGACGCGAGGTCCTGCTGGATCCACGTAAGCGCGGGCGCGCGCGTCCGCGCGGTCTCGAGCATCGACGGGTCGGCGTCCACACCGACGACGTCGATGCCGCGCCGAGCGAGCTCGATCGCGACCCGGCCCGTGCCGCACCCGGCGTCGAGCACCGAATCGGGCCCGAGGGCATCGACGAACTCGGCCTCCCCGTGGACGTCCTTGCCGTTCGCCGCGAGCGCGTCGAACCGGGCCTGATACGCGTCGCCCTCCCAATCCATCCGCCCATCGAAGCCGACGGCCGCCGGCGCCACCATTCGGCCGGCCCTCGGATACCGTGCGGGCCGTGACCGACCGCTACGTCGACCAGCTCGACGCGTTCCTCGAGCTGTGCCCGAAGCTGGAGCGCGTCGTGGCCTTCGGTCTCGACCTCCGGACCTGGGTCGTCGACTGGTCGACCCTCGAGGTCGACGGCGCGTGCTTCCTCGCCTGCGCGCTCCCCGAGCCTCTGATTGCCCCACTCACCGCGGCGGGAGCGACGGTGCTGCCCGAGCTGCCGACGCTGCCGTTCACGCCCTACCGCTCGAGCCTCTACTCGCCGTCCGAGCTGCTCGAAGGGGTCGACACCGAGATCGCCACGTGGTTCCGTCGACAGCCACGCGGCCTCGCCGATTCGCTCGCGCAGGGCATCCACGACGCGTCGATCGAGACCGCGTTGTCCAGGTTGCTTCGGTCCGAGCTGGCGGACCGGCCGGTCGTCGGAGTGATGGGCTCCCACGCGACCCGGCGCGACGACCCGTTGTTCCGCAAGGTGGCCGGGCTCGGTCGACTGCTTGCCCGCGCCGGCTGTCTCGTCGTGACCGGTGGCGGTCCGGGTGTGATGGAGGCCGCGAACCTCGGTGCCTGGCTCGCGCCGCTCGACGACGACGCCCTCGACCGCGCCCTTCGCGATCTGTGCGCCGTCCCGACCTTCGACGACCGCGAGGCGTACGCCGCGCTCGGTGCGGAGGTGAAGGCGCGCTACCCCGGTGGCGGCGTGAACCTCGGCGTTCCCACCTGGGTCTACGACGAGGAGCCGACGAGCCCGTTCACCACCCACGTCGCGAAGTTCTTCGCCAACAGCGTGCGGGAGAACGGTCTACTGGCGATCGCGCTCGCGGGCGTGGTCTACGCCCCCGGCGGCGCGGGCACCGAGCAGGAGATCTTCACCGACGCGGCCCAGAACACCTACACCGCCTACGACGTGCGCAGCCCGATGGTGTTCCTCGGACGGGATCACTACGAGCGGGTGCGGCCCGACCTCGTGCCGGCGGTCCGCGCTCAAGCCGAGGCCGCGGGTTGGGACGCCTACGTGGAGCTGTGCGACACCCCCGAGGAGGCCGTCGAGTTCCTCCGGCGCACGAGCCTCGGGCAGGAGCAGCACGCGCCCCGGGTCATCGCGCCCACCCGTCACCGCGAGGGCCGGCGCAGTGCCGGCGGAGCGACGCCCGGCGTCGACCCGAGCGAGTAGCCGTGCGCGCCCCTGCGGTCACGATTGCGCCCGTCGCCACCGACGTCGTCGGTACGTTCGCCGCGCTGCGGGCCCGGCTCGGGGTCCCCGAAGCGTTTCCTCCCGACGTCGAAGCCGGGGCCCGGGCCGCGGCGACCCGGGGGCCGGTCGACGTGTCGCCCCGCGTCGACCGCACCGACATCGAGCTCGTCACCATCGACCCTGCAGGAAGCCGCGACCTCGACCAGGCCTACGGCGCGGACCGGTTGAAGACCGGGTACCGCGTCTTCTACGCCATTGCCGACGTCGCCGCGTTCGTCGACGCCGGCGGGCCCGTCGACCGTGAGGCCCGCGGCCGGGGCGAGACGATCTATCTGCCCGACGGCCGCGCGCCGCTCCATCCCGACGTGCTCGGTGAAGGCGCCGCGAGCCTGCTCCCCGACGGCGACCGTCCCGCGCTGCTCTGGACCATCGACCTCGACGACGGCGGTCGACCCGTGCAGACGCGCCTCGAGCGCGCGACCGTGCGCAGTCGCGCCGCGCTCGACTACGAGTCGGTGCAGGCCGACATCGACGCCGGCACCGCGACCCCCGCGCTCGCGCTGCTCCGCGACATCGGCCGGCTGCGCCTGGAGCGGGAGGCTGAGCGCGGCGGCGTGAGCCTCGACCTCCCGAACCAGGAGGTCGTGCCGCGCGGCGAGGGCTACGAGCTCGAGTGGCGGGCCCCCCTCCCCGTCGAGAGCTGGAACGCCCAGATCTCGCTGCTCACCGGGATGGAGGCGGCGCGGATCATGATCGGCGCCGGTCTCGGCGTCTTCCGCTCGCTCCCCGCGATCGACCAGTACCTGCTCGACCGCCTGCGTCGCAGCGCCAAGACCCTGCGCATCCACTGGCCCGGGTCCATGACCTACCCGGAGGTGGTCCGCGGCCTCGACCCCAACGTCGCCGCGCACGCCGCCTTCCTCACCCAGGCCGCGCACGTCCTGCGCGGCGCGGGCTACGTCGTCTGGCGCAAGGCCGACGGTGATCCGCCCGTCCACGCGGCGGTGGCGGCAACCTACGCGCACGTGACCGCACCCCTCCGACGCCTCGTCGACCGGTTCGCCAACGAGCTCGTGATCGCGGAGCACGACGGCCGCGAGCCGCCGGCGTGGGTCGTCGAGGCGCTCGAGGAGCTGCCGTTGCTCATGGCCGCGGCCGACCGTCACGCGCACGAGGTCGAACGGGGGGTCGTCGACCGGGTGGAGCAGCTGCTGCTCTCCACCCGGGTCGGCGAGACCTTCCCGGCCACCGTCGTCGACCGGCACCACGACCACGCGGTGATCCAGCTCCAGGACCCGCCGGTGGTCGCCACGCTGCACGACAGTCCGGCGGCGCTCGGCTCCGAGATCCACGTCACCCTGACCGAGGCCGATCCCGAGGCCGGCACGCTCGAGTTCGCCATCGCTCCCAAAGGTCAGCTCCCTTAGGCGCCGTCACTGCACCGCATGGGTGCTCCCACGCCCGCGCGCTCACGGCGCCTCTGGATCTAGGCGTGTGGCGCTCGCGGCGGGAGGGGGCGGCCCGTAGGATGCCGGGGAAGGTCCCGAAGCCTCGGGGCCGGGATGCTCGGAGGAGGTGGCGTGGCGGACCGCGATCGGGACCGACGGCCCACCTCGACGTCCAACTTCGGCGCTTCCCGTCGGGAGAGTCACGACTCGTCCGATTTCTACGCCCGGTTCGCCGCGCCGGACCTCTCCAAGGACACGCGGGTCAACCGGCCGTCGCTGGTCGACGAGATCGTCGTCGGCGACGCCGCCCACATGGACAAGATCGATCCCGCCTCGGTCGCGCTCGTCGTGACCTCGCCCCCGTACTTCGCGGGCAAGCAGTACGAGCAGGCGCTGGGCGAGGGCCACATCCCGGCCACCTACCTCGAGTACCTCGAGATGCTGGAGCGGGTGTTCGCGGAGTGCGTCGAGAAGCTCGAGCCCGGCGGCCGCATCGCGATCAACGTCGCCAACCTCGGGCGCAAGCCCTACCGTTCGCTGGCGGCCGACGTCACGACGATCCTCCAGGACCGGCTCCGCCTGCTCCTCCGTGGCGAGGTCGTGTGGTGGAAGGCCCGGGGCGCGGGCGGTTCGTGCGCCTGGGGCTCGTTCCAGAGCCCGGCCAACCCCGTGCTGCGCGACCTCACCGAACGGGTGATCATCGCCAGCAAGGGCCGCTTCGACCGCGCGCTCACCGCGCGGCAGCGGGCGGCGAAGGGCATGCCGTCACGGGCGACGGTCACCAAGGACGAGTTCATGGAGGCGACCCTCGACGTGTGGGAGATCCCGTCGGAGAGCGCGACCCGCGTCGGCCATCCCGCGCCGTTCCCGGTGGAGCTGCCGCAGCGGCTCATCGAGCTCTACACGTACCGCGGCGATCTCGTGCTCGACCCGTTCATCGGCTCCGGCAGCACCGCGATCGCCGCGGTCCGGACCGGTCGCCACTACATCGGCTACGACACCGACGAGGTCTACGTCGAGAAGGCCCGGGCGAGAATCGCCGCCGCCCGCGTCGACGTCGTCGCGCCGGGCATCGCGGGCATCGCCCTCGACCCGATGGAGAGCACCACCGAACGGCCCCGGGAGACCGACGCCGAGGTGGACGTCGACGGGTTCACCGCCGCGATCCGCGCGGGCGAGCGCGCCCCCACGGTCGCTCGCGCGCTGTTGGAGCGTTGCGGGTTCGTCGACATCGAGGCCGATCGCAAGGTCGCACCCGGCCTCACGGTCACCCTCGCCGCGAGGGACGTCAACGGAGGGCGTTGGCTCTTCGACCTGTCGGGAAGCCGGGGCACCACCCACAACGGGCTCCGGCGGGCGGAGTCGCTCTGGCGCGCGCTCGGCCGGGCCGCGGTGCTCCATCAGGCCGCGCCCGACGTTCCGCTCGTGCTGCTCACCACCGACTCGCCCGCGCCGGGGACCCCGGGCGACGCGTCGCTACGGTCGCTCCGCCCGACGGTCGTGCACGACGTCGTGGAACTCCTCGACCCGGCCGGACACGAGCGCCTCGAGCGCTATGCCGCTGGGAACCGCTGACGCAGCCGCCGCTGGGAACCGCTGACGCAGCCGCCGCCGGGAACCGCTGACACAGCCGCCCGCGGGAACCGCTGACGCCGGCGCGGCTCAGCGCTTCTTCTTGTTCTTGGTGTTGTTGTTCTTCTTCTTCCGACTGAAGCGCGACTGCTTCTTCTCCTTCGCCTGGAACTCGCGGAGGATGTCGGGGGCGGCGGCGTTGATGATGTCCTCGGCCGAGTCGAGGAGCGCCGCGATGTCCTCGCCTTCAGGCTCGGGCTCCGGTGGCTGCGTACCCGCGTCATGGCCGAAGCTGCCCCGTTGCCAACCCACGTCGACGAGCCGCACCGCGAAGGCCTTGCAGTCGTCGGGGCAACGCCACGGCGCTTCCGGCGCCAGGTCGAGGCGGCACTTGCGGACCACCTCACCCTCGCCGTAGGTACGGCTGTCGTAGTGCTTGCAGTTCGAACGCATGGGCATCCGACAAGTATCCCTCACCCGCGAACCCCCGTCCCCGCGCCCAGGCCTCGTGCGTCTCTGGAGCACACATAGTGTGCTCCAGAGACGCACAAAGCTTGAAGGTCAGCCGAGCCAGTCGGGGGCGGCTTCGAGGAGGCGGCGGCTGACGGCGAGACAGCGCTCGAGGGTCTCGCAGCTCACGCCTTCGCCCTTGCCCATCTTCACCAGCGACACCTGCTGGCGGGCGATCACCCGAAGGCTGCGCTCGGGCGCGTCGGTCGCGTCGGGGATCGAGTCGATGGCCGACACCTCGAGCGGGAGGTCGGGGCCGCCGACGCCGGCCAGCTCGGTGGCGAGCACCAGCAGGTCGGGCGAGTGCGGCAGCGGCGGCAGGCCCCACGTGAAGTGGAGCGGGAAGTGGAACGTGTCCTCGGGATCCTCGTCGGTCACGTCGTCGAGCCGCAGCACCGCGTCCTCGAACCCGAGGAGCACGCGCGGGTCGACGTCGAGCGAGAGGTAGAGGTCGACGGGCCCTTCGCATCCCTCCTCCGGATGGAGGTCGACCTCCCACGTCTGTCGGAGCGAGTAGCTCTCCACGAAATGACGCTCGTCGTGCACGTGGAACGCGTGCTCGACCGCGTGGTCCTTCAGATCGGCGATGAAACCGGCGACGTCGAGGACGGCCACGTCAGCCGGTCCCGAACGCGGCGCGCAGCGCGGCGACCACGTCGTCGAAGAGCTCCTTCGACGTGTCGAGCACCCGCTGCATGCCGAAGAACCCGTGGAACATGCCGTCGTAGCGCTTCAGCGTCGTGGGCACGCCGGCGTCTTGGAGCAGCCGGGCGTAGTCCTCACCCTGGTCGCGCAACGGATCGAACTCGGCGGTGATCACGAACGCGGGTGGGAGGCCCGTGACGTCGGGCGCCAGCAACGGGAACGCCCGCCAGTTGCGCGCTTCCCGCAACGCGAGGGCTGCCTCCTCGGAGCCGAAGTACTTGTCGCTGAACCACACCATGTCCGACTCTTCGAGGAAGTAGCCCTTCGAGTTCTCCTTGATCGACGGGCTGTCGGGGTCGTGGGTGGTGACCGGGTAGAGCAGCAGCTGGAACACCAGGTCGGGTCCACCCGCCTCCTTGGCCTCGAGCGCGACGACCGCGGCGAGGTTGCCTCCCGCGCTGTCGCCGCCCACCGCGATCCGACCCGGGTCGCCGCCGAGGTCGGCCGCGTGCTCCGCGACCCACTGCGTCGCGGCCCAGCAGTCCTCGACACCACCCGGGAACGGCACCTCGGGCGCGAGCCCGTAGTCGACCGAGACGATGACGCAGTCGGCTGCGGTGACGACGGGCCGCAGGATGCCGTCGTGCACGTTGACGCTGCCGGTGACGAAGCCGCCGCCGTGGAAGAACACGAGGATCGGCAGCCCGGTCTCGTCACTCGGGCGGTACACGCGCACGGGGACGTCACCGCGCGGCCCCGGGATCAACCGGTCCTCGACGCGGTGCACCGGGTCGCGCATCGACTCCGGGACGGTCTGCGCGAGGGTCTCGAGCCGGGCGCGCGCGACCGCCGGGTCGGTGTCGGGGCCGTAGGGCTCCTCGAGTCCGCTCATGAACTCCAGGAGCTTCTGGGCCTGCGGGTGCAGTGGCACGGCTCTCCTCGCCTCTTGCTCTCGGAACTACCGCTGTCGGAACCGGGTGGCCAGCGCCCGGAACGCCCGGCCCCGGTGGGACAGCGCGTGCTTCTCGGCTGGGTCCATCTGCGAGAACGTACGACCATCGCCCTCGCTCGGCACGAATACCGGGTCGTACCCGAACCCGGAAGTGCCGCGCGCCTCGACCGCGATGGTCCCCTCGACGCTTCCCCGGGCCAGCAGCTCCGAACCATCGGGCCGGACCGCGAGCGCGACGGTCTCGAACCGGGCCGTGCGTCGCCCGGGTGGGACACCGTCGAGCGCGCCGAGCAGCTTCGTGACGTTGTCGCCGTAGGTCGCGTCCTCACCGGCGTAGCGGGCCGAGTACACGCCGGGCGCGCCGTCGAGCGCGTCGACCGAAAGGCCGGTGTCGTCCGCGACCGCGAGCAAGCCCGTCGAACGCATCCAACCCCGGGCCTTGATGCGGGCGTTCTCGTCGAGGGTCGACCCGGTCTCCTCGACCTCGAGTGGCATCAGGATCTGCGGCCTCCGGAACGGTTCGGCAACGTCGGTCATCAGGAAACCGCCGTCGTCGCCGACCTCGAGCGCCCAGGTGAGCAGCATGACGTCGAACGCGGCGGTGAAGATGTGCGCGATCTCCCCCGCCTTGTCGGCGTTGCCGGTTCCGAGGACCAGCGGTCCGGGGAAGCCGTTCACGGACGCGGAGGCGGAGGTACGGAGACCATCTCGCGCTGGGCGTCGACGATCACCGCGATCCCGGCCTGCGCGAGGTCGAGCAACGAGTCGAGCTCGCCCCGGCTGAACGGCTGGCCCTCAGCCGTGCCCTGCACCTCGATGAAGCGACCGGACCCGGCCATCACCACGTTCATGTCGACCTCGGCCCGCACGTCCTCGGTGTACTCCAGGTCGAGGTACGGGAGCGCGTCGACCACGCCGACGGAGATCGCGGCGCAGAAGTCGTCGAGTGGGTGCTTCGGCATCACTCCCTTGGCGACGAGCCGGGTACACGCGTCGTGCAGCGCGATGTAGCCGCCGCAGATCGACGCCGTACGGGTTCCGCCGTCGGCCTGCAGCACGTCGCAGTCGACGGTGATCTGGGTCTCGCCGAGGAGCGTGAGGTCGGTGACGGACCGCAGCGAGCGGCCGATGAGCCGCTGGATCTCCTGCGTGCGCCCCGACTGCTTGCCCTTCGCCGCCTCGCGGTCGGCCCGCTCGGCGGTGGAGCCCGGCAGCATCGAGTACTCGGCCGTCACCCAACCCCGGCCCTTGCCCCGCAGCCACGGGGGGACGCGAGCCTCGACCGACGCGGTGCAGAGGACGCGGGTCTTGCCCATCTCCACGAGCACCGAACCCGCGGCGAACTCCGTGAAGTCGCGGGTGAAGCGCAAGGGGCGGAGCTCGTCCGGCTCACGGCCGTCGATACGGATTCCCATGGTGTCCTTCGGGTGGGGTGCGGGCGGTCTCGGACTCGGACACCTGCAGGTTGTCAGATCGTGGTGATGAGATGCGGAGCGGCGAGGGTCACCGCGCCGCCGAACGCGTCCTCACCCTCCTCGACCGAGACGCGCGGGTCGAGCCGGGGCCAGAGATGCGTGAGCATCAAGCGGCGGGCCTTGGCTTCCATGGCGCGGCTGCCGGCCTGTCGGGCCGTCAGGTGGAACGGGTAGCCGTCGGAGGAGTCCTGGTAGGTGGCCTCGGACAACAGGAGGTCGGCGCCGGATCCGAAGACCTCCGGTGACCAATCGGGGCCGGTGTCGGCGGTGTAGACGAGCCGTTTGCGGTCACCGCTGATCTCGACGGCGAGCGTGGGCGGCGGATGATGCGTGCGGGAGAAGCGCAGCGCCGTCGCGCCGACGTCGGCCCGGTCGCCGTCGCCGACGTCGTTCCAGGCGAACGCCCCGCCCCAGTCGCCGCCGACGAGGGAGCCGAGCACCTTCTGCGTGCCGGCGGGCGCGTAGACCGGCAACGCCCGGCGCTCGAGCCCGTAGAGCAGGAGCACGTGGAGGCCGTAGATGTCGACGCAGTGGTCGGGGTGCACGTGGGTGATGACCACGGCGTCGAGCTCCTCCACCGCGCAGTGCCGCTGCAGGTTCACGAGCGTGCCGTTGCCGCAGTCCATCCAGATCGCAGTCCCGCCGCTGCGGACCAGATAGCCGCTGCACGCGCCTCCCGCGGGCGCGCCGTAGGAACCGGATGATCCCAGCACCGTGAGCTCCACGTCAGCGCCGGTTCCAGTTCCATGGGATGACGGTGCCGACCTCGGGCCCGAGGAACCGGGCGCCGAGTGACGCGAACGTGTGGGGATCGCCGCTCGTGACGAAGGTGCGCTCGGGCGTCCGGCCCGTCGGCGGCGTACGCACGTCGTCACCCATCAGCGCGCTCACCTCGAACGCGGTCTCGTCGGCGCTCGACACCAGCACGACGTCGCGGCCCATGACGTCGGAGATCGTGCGCGCCAGCAAGGGATAGTGGGTGCACCCGAGCACGAGCGTGTCGACCTTGGCGTCGCGCACCGGGGCGAGGAGCCGCTCGGCCAGGATGTGGACCTGGTCGGAGTCGACGTCGCCGGCCTCGACGAACTCGACGAAGCCGGGGCACGCGCAGCACGTGAGCGTGTAGCCGGGAGGCGCGACCGCGGCGACCGCCCGTTGGTAGGACCCCGAGGCGATCGTGTTGACGGTACCGATCACCCCGATGCGCCCGCGGCGCGTCGTCTGCACCGCAGCCCGCACGCCGGGCTCGACCACGCCGACGACCGGGATCTCGAGCCGGGCCTTCAGCTCCTCGAGCGCGACCGAGGCCGCGCTGTTGCAGGCGACCACGAGCATCCGGATCCCGCTCGCGACCAGCACGTCGGCGATCTGGTTGGCGTAGGCGCGCACCTCGTCGGGTGGCTTGGGCCCGTAGGGGAAGCGGCCGGTGTCGCCGAAATAGACGACGGGCTCGTCGGGCAGCAGGTCGATCAGCGCCCGGAGGACGGTGAGGCCGCCCAGGCCGGAATCGAAGACACCGATGGACGGCGAGTCGGGTCGTCCGCTCGTCATCCCCCGACGGTACCGCCCCCGCCCGCCGATCCGGTGCTATCCGGGGCGATCGGGGACGATCCGGCCGGTCAGCCTCCGGAGAGACGGAGGCGTGCCTTGGCCCCGGTTTCGGCCACCTTCTTGAAGCTGCTCAGCGCCATGTCCCGTCCGAGGATCGGGAGCGCCCGCATCGCGATCCGGCTGGCCGCCTGGTTCGGGGGCAGCGGGTGGACGTGGTCCTTGCCGCCGAGCAGCGCGACCCAACTGCCGCCCACCCGGTCGATGTCGGCCGGATGGCGCAGGAAGTCCTGCGGCCCCCAGAGGCTCAGGTGCCGCTCGAACGGGTTGTCGGCGATCTCCTGCGTGAAGAACTCGACCGGCGTCGCCACCAGCACGTTCCGGTTCCGGCGGACGATCTCCGCGAGCAGCCGTTCCCCCGCCGCCTTCGGGAAGTGCTCGATGACGTCGCCGAGGATGACGAGGTCGTAGTCGGTGGCGACCGACGGGTCCTCCACGATGTCGACATGGAACACCGAGTCGTACACCCAGTCGAGCAACGGCGACTCGTAGGGGAACGCGTCGACGCCGTCGATGCGGACCTGCCATTCGCCCGGGGTGAGCCGGTTGAGGTTGAAGTCGAGCATGTCGCGGGCCAGATAGCCCCACTTGCCGAAGCCGGCTCCGATGTCGAGCACCGATCGCGGCTGCACCCGGTAGATCTGTTGGAGCATCGGGCCGGTCGGGAAATGCCAGCTGTGCGGCATCGATCGAGCCTAGATGACCACACCGGTTACAGGCGGGGGGCGGCGGCGCGGCGGAGGCGGTCCGCGACGGCCACGGCGATGCCTTCGCCGGTGGGCGGAACCGCGAGGAGAACGGTGAGGTCGCGGGCGTCGGCTTCGCGGAGGCGTTCGTAGAGGACGCGGCCGTACTCGTGGGCGTCGGCGGGTGTGTCGAGCACGACCAGCCCACCCGGCAGGCCCGATGGGACGTCGGACGCGAGCGCCAACAGGCCGACGCGCGCGCCCGAGGCCAGGCTCGAGGTGGCCCGGGCGGCGATCGCGCCGCGTTCGACGAGCTGCACGCGGGCTACGGGCGCGTAGTGCGACGGGAGCGTGCCCGGCGCGGCGGTGGTGCCGTCGGTCTGCTCCCCCGGGGCCATCCCGGTGATGCGGGCGACGTCGGCCGCGCCGATGCCGCCGTGCCGCAGGATGACGGGCCGCGCACCGGTGCAGTCGACGATGGTGGACTCCACCCCCACGGTCGACGGCCCACCGTCGAGGACCACGCGCACGTCGTCGCCGAGATCGGCCCGGACGTGGGCGGCGGTCGTCGGGCTCACGCGGCCGAAGCGGTTGGCCGACGGCGCTGCCACCCCCCCGCCGAAGGCCAGGAGGAGCTCCTGCGCGAGCGGCTGCGCCGGGACGCGGATGCCGACGGTCGGCCGCCCACCGGTGACCTGGTCGGCGACCGCACCGGCGCGCCGGGGCAGCACGAGCGTGAGCGGTCCGGGCCAACACGCGTCGCCGAGCGCGCGCGCGTAGCCGGGGAGCGCGACGACCCAGCGCTCGATGTCGGCGCCCGCGGCGACGTGCACGATGACCGGGTGACCGTCGGGCCGGCCCTTGACGCGGTAGAGCCGCGCAACCGCGTCGGGGTTCGCGGCGTCGGCCCCGAGTCCGTAGACCGTCTCGGTCGGGAACGCGACGAGCTCGCCGGCGCGCAGCGCGCGCACCGCGGCTTCGATGTCGCCAGTCATGGGACGGTCACTGGCACGCGGTCTACCAGTAGTTGATGCGGGTGGCACGTTCCTCGACGACGTCGAGGTCGTCGGTCCACGCGCCGCTCGAGAGGTACTTCCAGCCACCGTCCGGGATCACGATGACGATCGTGCCTTCGTCCATCGTCGCGGCCATCTTCGCCGCGCCCGCGGCGATCGCCCCCGCGGAGATCCCCGAGAACACGCCGCAGTCGTCGAGGAGGCGGCGGGTCCACTCGATGGACTCGCGGGGCCGCACGACGAACTTCCGGTCGAGCACGTCGGGATCGAAGATCGGCGGGATGAATCCGTCCTGGAGCGAGCGCAGACCCTGCACGAGCTCGCCGGCGGGCGGCTCCACCGCGACGACCTTCACGCCGGGCTTGTTGTCCTTGAGGTAGCGGCCGACGCCCATGAGCGTGCCGCTCGTGCCGAGACCCGCGACGAACACGTCGACCTCCGGGCAGTCACGCAGGATCTCGGGCCCGGTCGTGGCGTAGTGGGCGCGCCAGTTGTTGTCGTTGCCGTACTGGAAGAGCATCACCAGCGACGGGTCCTCGACCGCGAGCTTCTCGGCCAGTCGGATCGCGCCGTTGCTGCCTTCGGCCCCGGGCGACAGGACGATCTCGGCGCCGAAGATCTCGAGTATCTGGCGGCGCTCGATGCTCACGTTGTCGGGGAGCACGACGCGCAGCTTGTAGCCGCGCAGACGGGCCACCATCGCCAGGCCGATGCCGGTGTTGCCCGACGAGGGCTCGAGGATCGTCATCCCCGACTTCAGCCGCCCGTCGGCCACCGCGCCGTCGATCATGGCGCTGGCGATCCGGTCCTTCACCGAGCCGCCCGGGTTCTGCCCTTCGAGCTTCCCCCAGATCTTCACGCGCGGGTTCGGCGAGAGCTGGTGCAGCGCGAGGAGCGGAGTGTCCCCGACCAGATCGAGGATGGAGTCGTACCGGGCCATCAGCCGGAGAAGCCGTCAGCCGCCGGCGACGGCGGGAAGGATCGAGAGCGTGTCGCCCGCCGAGACCTTCGTGTCCAGCTTGTCGAGGTAACGGACGTCGTCGTCGTTGACGTAGACGTTCACGAACTTGTGCAGCGATCCGTCGGCGTCGAGGAGCGAGCCGTCGAGGCCGGGGAAACGGGCCAGGAGATCGGTGAGCACCTCCCCCACGGTGTTGCCCTCGGACGGCACCGTGGCCACGCCATCGGTGGCGGCGCGCATGACGGTTGGGATGCGGACTTCGACGGGCACGGCGACCTCGGTTGACGACAGCGGCTTGCCAGCGTACAAGGGAGCTTCCCTGGTGGGCATTCCCATGGGAGAATCCATACAGCTTCTCTCGTTCCGCGCCGAAGAGACTCCCTATGCCCGATTCGTCCACGACGACGTTCCACGACGCGCCCCGCGTTCCCGTCGTCCTCGACCTCGAGGCCGGGACCATCGGTACCCCTGACCACGTCCGGGAGCTTCCGGAGTCGGCCGACGCGGCGCTGGCCGCGTATCTCGACCTGGTCTACGAGATGCGCGACAGCAAGGGCGTCGTGCCCTTGCGCCACGACGACGTGGAGATCCTGGCCGTCGGCCTCGACCTCGACACCGAAGAGGTGGTCGGCCGCCTCATCGGGCTCATGGGTTCGGAGGAAGAGGCCCGCGGCCTGCTCCAACGGCTCCGCTCGGGCAAGGTCCTCATCCCTGTCGGCCTGCTCTTCGCCGGGGTCATCGGTCTCGGGGCCATCGCCGTCGCCGGTGGATCCGGCTCCAGCGGCTCGGTCGGAGCCCGCAACGAGCCCGCCACCGTCACCTCCAGCGCCACCACCGCGCCGGCCACCACCGCCGCCCCCGCGACGACTGCAGCGCCGCCGGCGACATCCGCGCCGCCTACGACGGCCGCACCGGGCACCACCGCCGCCCCCGCGACG
>JAODBH010000208.1 GCA_025463865.1 Actinomycetes bacterium
CGCAGAGCATCCGTGAGCTCGGTGGCGAAGCGGTCGCCAACGCCGACAGCGTGTCGTCGTGGGAGGGAGCCCGTCGGCTCGTCGACACGGCCGTCGAGCATTTCGGTGCCTTGCATGTGCTGGTGAACAACGCCGGAATTCGGCGAGACGGCGTGATCGTGAATACCACCGAGGAAGACTGGGACCAGGTCGTCGACGTGCACCTCAAGGGTCATTTTTGCCCGCTGCACTGGGCGGCCCGGCACTGGCGGGAGCAGTCGAAGGCCGGTATCCCGGTGGCGGCCGCGGTCGTGAACACCTCGTCGGGGTCGGGACTGTTCGGCAGCTCTGGTCAGGCGAACTACTCCGCGGCAAAAGCCGGAATCCTCGCGTTGACGCTCGTCGCCGCCCGCGAGCTTCCGCGGTACGGAGTTCGGGTCAACGCGATCGCGCCGCTTGCGCGCACGCGGTTGACCGAGGCCACTCCGGGTCTGTCGGACCGCATCAAAGCACCGACCGACACGGAGCAATTCGACACGTTCGATCCCGCAAACGTTTCCCCCTTGGTTGCCTACCTGGCGACCGAGCATTGCCCGTTCAACGGCCAAGTGTTCGGCATCTCCGGCGGTCAACTCATGCACGACGTCGGTTGGACGGTTGCCGAGCGCTTCGTGAAGGAAGATCGCTGGGAGATCGCCGAGCTCGAGGCGACCATGAAGGGCCTGCCGGTCGAACCGCCGCCGTTCCCCGTGGGCTGAGCGCGGAGGCGCATCCATGGAGCGCCCGGGACGACGAGAGGTCCGGACGGTGGAGGAGCACGCGGATGCTGCCCCTGCCGTCACCCGTCAACCGTCGCCGGCCCGGTTGCCGTGAGGATCTCGCCGGCCCAGCCCAACGTGAACGCGGGCATCGCGGCGCGGAGCCACTCGTTGAGGGCGCGCTTGGTGTACCGGACCGCGGTCTCGGGCATCGAGGCGAGCTCGCGGGCGTACCGCAACGCCACTTCGCGACCCTGTCCGACATCCGCGACCTCGGTGACGAGGCCGTAGCGCTCGGCATCGGTGGCGGTCAGCTCAGCCCCGGTCAGCAGGTAGCGCTTGGCTCGGAGCAGTCCGAGGGCCATCGGCCAGACCAGGATGCCGCCGTCGCCGGCGACGACCCCGTTCCGGACATGCGTGTCGGAGAACCGGACGTCGCGTTCCGCGATGACGACGTCCGCGAGCATCGCGAAGACCAGAGGGCCTCCGGCTGCGCGGCCGTTGATCGCGGAGACGACGGGTTTGTCGAAATCGACGCAGCAGCGGACGAGCCGTTCCACGCTGACCATGACGGACATGCCGAATGCGGGGCCGTCCTCGGCGAGTCGACGCATGATTTCCGGTGAGGGTCCTACGCAGAAGTCAGGTCCGTCGGCTGCCACCAGGACCGTTCGCACCGAGGCGTCGTCGCTGAGGGCCGGCAGGATGCGCCCGAGCTCGAGGTGACTCTCGTAGGTGACCGCGTTGCCGGTCGACGGGTTGCTCAATGTGACGAGAGCGATGCCGTCTTCGACCGCCACGCGCAACCATTGGAAATCGTCGTACCGCACCGCGCCTCCTCCATCACAGGTAGAACAAATCTTGACATAGTTGTACGGCCGGTCATAGGGTCGCACACGAGATCGTTGCGGCACCCGAGCGGACCGCGACGTGGAACGTTGCGGAGAGCGGAACCTCACGCAACTTCGCCGCGAGCGGTCCGGACTCCGCAAGCGAACGAGGAGCTGGTATGCGGAATGTGACCCAGCGGCGGCTCCGTCGAGACGGGTACCCCACGCCATGACGGATCCGGGGGGATGGGGCGATGAGTGGGATGACGTCGCGGACGTCGTCGTCATCGGCACCGGCGTCGCGGGCATGGCCGCGGGTCTCGCCTCCGCGTCCCGCGGGTGCTCGGTCATCTTCGTCGAGCGCGCCCCGTTCGTCGGCGGAACGACTGCCAAGTCGGGCGGAAGCATGTGGATACCCAACAACCGGCTGATGCGGGACGCGGGACTCGTCGACGAGCGGTCCCAGGCCCTCGAGTACCTGGCCAAGGTGGCGTACCCGGCTCACTACGACGCGTCGGCGCCGCACCTCGGGCTGCCGGAGCTGAAGTACCGGCTACTCGAGGCGTTCTACGACAATGGAAGCGTCGCTTTCGACGAGTTGGCCGACCTCGGTGCCATCCCGTTCGACGCGCAGAGCGTCGAGCTCGGCTACCCCGACTACCACGCCGATCTCCCGGAGGACGCTGCGCCCCTCGGCCGAACGATTCGCGTGCGCCTTCCCGACGGCCACCAGCGGGGCTTGGACCCTACGGGTGGCGAGCAGCTTGTCGAGCAGATGCGCAAGGTTGCCGAGGGCCAGGGCTCGAAGTTCCTGCTCGACACCCGTGTCGTCCACGTCGTGCGCAACGGAGAGGACGAGGTCGTCGGCGTGGAGGCCCGGACCGGGCAGCGCACGGTCCTGATCGGTGCGCAGCACGGCGTGGTCTTCGCGACCGGAGGCTTCCTCCACGACGAGGGTCTGCGGTTCGACTTCGTCCGCGGGCGTCTCTTCGGCGGGGCAGCCGGCGCGGGCTCGACCGGTGACTTCGTCCGGATCGGCGCGGAGGTGGGGGCGCAGCTCGGCAACATGACCGAAGCGTGGTGGGACGAGGTCGCCCTCGAGTCCGTGTTGCGAACGCCCTCGACGATCGAGGACGTGTGGAGTCCGTTCGGCGACAGCATGATGATCGTCAACCGGTACGGACGTCGGGTGATGAACGAGAAGTTGCCCTACAGCGAACGGGGCCCCGTCCACTTCAACTGGGACGTGGACCGAAGCGAACACCCGAACCTCCTGCTCTTCATGGTCTACGACGACGCGGTCGCTCAGAACGCGGAACCGTCGGCGACACGGCATCCGGTCCCGATGCCCGGTGAGCCTGACGACCACGTGATCACTGCTGACTCATGGCTGGAGCTCGCCGGCGCGATCGAAGCCCGGCTCGGCGAGCTCGCCCCCCACATCGGCGGTTTCCAGGTCGCCGAGACGTTCCTGGACGGGCTCCTCGCGGCAGTCGAGCGGTTCGACGCCCTTGCGGCGGCCGGCACGGATCTCGATCACCATCGGGGAGAGTCGTTGATCGAGCGCAAGTGGGCCTCGCAGCCCCGGCCGGGCTCGAACAACCCGTTCCTCCATCCCTTCGCGGCGCAGGGGCCCTTCCATTGCATCGTCCTGGCCGCCGGCGCGCTCGACACCAAGGGCGGGCCGGTGATCGACGGTCGCGCGCAGGTGCTTAGCGTCGACGGCTCGCCGATCCCCGGCCTCTTCGGAGCCGGCAACTGCATCGCGTCTCCGGCGGGCCGGGGGTATTGGGGCCCGGGCGGCACCATCGGCCCCGCGCTCACCTTCGGTTACCTGGCCGGGGTCTCCGCCGCTTCGGGTCCGATGCGGCTGCCCACGCAGGAGCCCGAGTTCCAGGGCTCGTCGTAGTGATCGGCGAGGAGGCCGACCCGGTGCCTCGAGCCATTCGAACGAAAACGATGGATACCCACGACAGGGGTGCGAAATGCTCGACTCGAGTTCACGGCTGACCGGCGATGCCATCCTCTCGGATGGCACGCCGTTGAGCGAACTGATCGACCGCGAGCGTCGAGAGGTGTCGCTCCGGGTGCATCAGGATCGTGAGATCTTCGAGCTGGAGATGGAGAAGATCTTCGCCCGCTCGTGGATTCCCGTCGCGCACGAGAGCGAGATCCCCAACCCGGGCGACTTCGTCCGTCGGTACATCGGTCAGGACTCCTGTCTCGTCGTGCGAACGGAGAGCGGCGCGATCAACGTGCTGCTCAACGTCTGCACCCACCGGGGCATGCCGCTGTGCCGGGAGGAGCGCGGCCACACGCGCACCTTCCGATGCCCGTACCACGGCTGGGTGTTCGACCCCCAAGGGAACGTGCGCGGTGCGCCGTACGAGAAGGAGATGTACGGAGACTGGCTCCGTACGTGTGCCGACGAGCTTGCCCTCACCACCGCCCGGACCGCCTCGATCGGCGGCATGGTCTTCGCAAACTGGGACCCGCTCGCGGAGCCGTTCGACGATTACCTCGGTGACGTGAAGTGGTATCTCGACGCCATGATCAACCGGACCGACAGCGGGCTGGAGGTGGTCGGGGCGCCACAGCGGCACATCGTGAAGGCCAACTGGAAGCTCCTCGCGGAGCAACTTCCCGACGGCTACCACACGTCCACGTTGCACCGGTCGTTCGCGCAGCTCGGCGTCTTCGAGCACAA
This sequence comes from Actinomycetes bacterium, assembly GCA_025463865.1. Taxonomy (GTDB): domain Bacteria; phylum Actinomycetota; class Acidimicrobiia; order IMCC26256; family Chersky-534; genus Chersky-534. Next base: position 4,275 of record JAODBH010000208.1, read on the forward strand.
GGTGTCATCCGGCATCAACGTGTCGACCCCCGAGGGGCACACGATGCGGCTCGTCGACTTCAAGGCGACGTGGGGACTCGAGGGGCGGGACGACAGCGCATCCCTCGCCGACCGGCTCGCCGCGATGCCGCCCCCCGGAACCAACGCGGCGATGACCGAGGAATTCGCCAACAATCTCACGGAAGGTCAGCTGCGGCTGCTCGCGGAGACACCGCCTGCGGTGATGGGCCTGTTTCCCGGCACCGACCTCTTCTCGTTCCTGAGCCACGATGGAACCGAGGCGGGCGGGCTCGGTCCTGTCGTGATGGTCCACGGCTGGATCCCACGAGCTCCCGACCTGTTCGAGATGTTGAGCTGGATCCTCGTCGAACGCGACGCGCCGGACGAGGTTCGCGAGCTCACGCGGCGTACCACCATTCGGAACTTCGGGATCAGCGGTCTGATCGAGCAGGACGATGCCGAGGCGTGGCGCGGCGTCCAGCGTTCGACGGCCGGGGTCATGGGCCGCCGCATCAACGGTAAGTACGCCGCGGCCCTCGGCATCAAGCGCCCCGAGGGATTCGAGGGCGGAGGCGACGTCTACGCCGGAACGGCGAGGGATGACGCGCAATGGGCCTGGTGGAGCCGGTACTTCGACGTGATGACGTCGTAGCCGGACCGAGGAGGACAGGCGAAGAGATGGATGCGATGACGAGAGAGGAATCGACGGGCAAGCGCTCGCCGTTCGAGAGTTTCGGCCGGGGCGAGCGGGTTCGTCCGTCGGATCCGGTGTACCTCGAGATATTGGGTTTCCTCTGGGACGAGGCAGCGACTCTCGACCAGGACGACCTCACGGAGTGGCTCAGCCTCCTCGACGAGGACATCACCTACATCATGCCGGTACGCGTCACCCGAAAGCGGGGCACAGGCTCTGAGTTCGACCCCGCGATGATGCACTTCGACGAGGACATCGCGTCCCTTCGCTTCCGCGTCCGGCGGTTCCTCGAGACGACGGCATGGTCCGAAGATCCGCCGTCGAGGGTCCGCCGCACCGTGACTGCGGTGCGGGTGTACCGAACCGACGCACCGCACGAGTTCGAAGTGACGAACTCGCTGCTGCTCGTGCGGACCCAGGACGACGACTATCGGCTGGACATCGTCACCGCGGAACGACGCGACCGCGTCCGGAGGTATGGAGACGACAGCTTCAAACTCGCACAGCGCACCATCCTGCTGGATCAAGCCACCGTCAGCACACCGAACCTGGCGATCTTCTTGTGACGACCATTGGAGACGAACATGAGCGGTAGTCCCATTCCGAGCTTCATCGGCAAGACGTTCGACCAGGTCGCGTTCGTCGTGCGCGATCTCGATGAAGCGCAAGCGACCTTCGGCAAGCTGTTCGGCATCGATCGCTGGAGCGTGTGGAAGGACCAGGCGGTCGGGCAGATCAACAAGACGTACCACGGAGAGCCCGAAGACTTCGGCTTCAGCTGTGGTTACGCGTACGCGGGCGACACGCTCGTCGAGCTGTGTCATCACGACTCCGGGCGCAGCGTCTACAAGGACTGGCTCGATACCCACGGTCAGGGTCTGCAACACATCGGCTTCCGGGTCGCCAACCCCCAGGAGTTCGCCGATGCCGCGCAGGTCTACGCCGATAACGGGGTCGAGATGGCGATGGGTGGCGAGCGCGCACCAGGCAACCGATACGCCTACTACGACACGGTCGACGACATCGGGTGCTACACCGAGATCTACTACGTCGAAGACCGGATCCTCGAGGTGTTCGCCCGGATGAAGGCCGGCGAGATCCTTCAGCGCCCGGCTTCGCCGCAGTGATGGCGGCGCTCGATCGGTTCGAGGTCGAGGATCTCCTCCACGAGTACCTCGAAGCGCTCGATGGCAACGATCGGGAGAGGTTCCTCGCGACGTTCACACCTGATGCGACGATCCTGATCGACTACGGCACCCACACGGAGACGTACAGCGGCAGTGACGGGCTGAACGAGTTCCACGCCCCGCGCGGCGGCACGGCGTTTCATCTCACGACCGACTCGAGAGTCGAGTGGGACGGCGAGACCGCGATTCGCAGCGCTCGGTTTCTCGCGTTCCCCGCGGCTGCCGCCGATGGCATCCCGGTGGTCCGCTGGATCGGTCGGAGCCGCGACACCGTCGTCCGGACCGAGGCCGGGTGGCGCATCTCCCTCCGGGAGTTGTGGGTCCTCCAGGGTGCGTCGCCCCACCCGCCCCAGGACGGGGACGGCTGACCGAGCCCCGTCGACGGTCGACCCGGAGTGGGACAATAAACACAACACTTGTTGTACATGCGTTCTGACGCGGGTACGTTCGTCGGCGTTCGGACCTGCGAAGTTTCCGTTGAGACCGGCCGGACTGCGGGTGCTCCCCCCACTCTGCAAGTCGCGGAAGCGTCGCTCCAGGACATTGGGCCTGGAGCGACGCTTGTTGTCAGCCGCATGAGGCCCGGGGCGTGTCACGCGCTTCGCATGCGAGTCGACGGTCTCCTGATGCAGCACCGGCAACACCGAGGTCGGGCTCCGGGGGAGGAGGGACCTACCGCGGAGGTCGCTCGCTGCGCTCCTCGAGGGGTGCCTGAGCGGGTGCCCGGGTGCGCTTGGGCCACCGCGCGTTGACAGATAGGACTGGTTATGTATTATCCGCTCTATCAGTGAGGCCTACCGCGTGCCTTGGCAGGCCGCAAAACGGGGGGAACCGTGGGACGATCGAAGCGCTATACAGCCCTGTGTGTTGCGTTTGTCGCGTCTGTCGTGACATTCGCAGGGCTCGGGCCGGTAGCCGGGGCGACGGGCAGAAACGCCGGGCAGGCTGCGAAGCCCAAGACCGGCGGTACCGTCGTGTTCATCCACAGCCG
>JAODBH010000209.1 GCA_025463865.1 Actinomycetes bacterium
TCCGCAACACCTACATCTACCCGCCCGGGCCGAGCATGCGGATCGTCGCCGACATCATCGAGTACACGGCCAAGCGCATGCCGAAGTTCAACTCGATCTCGATCTCCGGCTACCACATGCAGGAAGCCGGGGCGACGGCGGTCCAGGAGCTCGGCTACACGATTGCCGACGGCCTCGAGTCCGTGCGGTACGCGATCGACCGCGGCCTCGGCATCGACGAGTTCGAGGGACGGCTCTCGTTCTTCTTCGCCATCGGCATGAACTTCTTCATGGAGGTGGCCAAGCTGCGCGCCGCTCGGCTGCTGTGGGCCCGGGTCATCGACACGTTCAACCCCTCCGACCCCGGCTCCCGGATGTTGCGCACCCATTGCCAGACCAGCGGGGTGTCGCTCACCGAGCAGGACCCGTACAACAACGTCGTCCGCACCGCCTACGAGGCAATGGCCGCGGTGCTCGGCGGCACGCAGAGCCTCCACACCAACGCGCTCGACGAGGCGATCGCGCTGCCGACCGAGTTCTCGGCCCGCATCGCCCGCAACACCCAGCTGATCCTGGCCGAGGAGACCGGCGTCACCAAGGTGATCGACCCGCTGGGCGGCTCGTACTACGTCGAAACCCTCACCCGCAGCCTCGCGGAGGAGGCCTGGAAGCTGATCGAAGAGGTCGAGGAGCTCGGCGGGATGACCAAGGCCGTCGAGGCCGGGCTGCCAAAGCTCCGCATCGAGGAGAGCTCGGCCCGCCGCCAGGCCCGCGTCGACCGGGGCGAGGACGTCATCGTCGGGGTCAACAAGTACGTCGCCCCCAACGACACGCCGATCGACTTCCTCGACGTCGACAACGCCAAGGTGCGGGCCGACCAGATCGCCCGGCTCGCCGAGCTGCGCGCGAACCGGGACCAGGCCCGGTGCGACGCGGCGCTGGAGGCACTCACCGAAGGTGCACGCGGCACCGCCAATCTGCTCGACCTGTGCATCGAGGCGACCCGGGCCCGGGCCACGGTCGGCGAGATCTCCGACGCCATGGAGAAGGTGTTCTCCCGCCACCGCGCCGTGATCCGTAGCATCTCCGGCGTGTACGGCTCCGCCTACGAGGGTGACGAGGGTTACGAGAAGATCCGCAGCGACGTGGCCGACTTCGCCACGGAGTTCGGCCGTCGTCCCCGCATGCTGGTCGTGAAGATGGGCCAGGACGGCCACGACCGCGGGGCCAAGGTGATCGCCACCGCGTTCGCCGACATCGGCTTCGACGTCGACGTCGGCCTGCTGTTCCAGACGCCGGAGGAGGCCGCCCGCGACGCAGTCGAGAACGACGTGCACGTCGTCGGGGTCTCGAGCCTGGCCGCGGGACACAAGACGCTCGTTCCCGAGCTCATCGCCGAGCTGCGCAAGCGGGACGCCGAGAACATCCTCGTCGTCTGCGGCGGGGTGATCCCGCCCCAGGACTACGACTTCCTGCGCGAAGCGGGCGTGAGCGCGATCTACGGGCCGGGCACCAACATCCCGCTCGCGGCCGCGGAGATCCTCGCCCTGCTCCGCGCCCAGCAGACCTCGTGAACCAAAGCTCGGCCGAACAGTCCGACACCACCACGGCTCTCGCCCGCGGCATCGTCGCGGGCGACCGGGTCGCGCTGGCCCGGGCGATCACCCTCGTGGAGTCGACCCGCCCACAGGACCGGGCGGCGGCGGGCGCGCTGCTCGACTCGGTCATGGATCGCACCGGCCGCTCGATCCGCGTCGGGATCTCCGGTGCACCGGGGGTGGGCAAGTCCACGTTCATCGAGAGCGTGGGGCTCCACATCACCGCGGCAAAAAAGAAGGTCGCGGTGCTCGCGGTCGACCCCTCGAGCGTGCGCTCCGGCGGTTCGATCCTCGGCGACAAGACCCGAATGGCCCGCCTGGCCAACGAGCCGAACGCCTTCATCCGGCCGTCGCCTTCGAGCGGAACGCTGGGCGGGGTGGCGCGCCGCACGCGTGAGGCCATGCTGCTCTGTGAGGCGGCCGGCTACGACGTCTGCCTGATCGAGACCGTCGGCGTCGGCCAGAGCGAGGTCGCGGTCGCGGAGATGGTCGACTGCTTCGCGCTTCTGCTCGCCCCGGGTGCAGGCGACGAGCTCCAGGGCATCAAGCGCGGCATCGCCGAGGTCGCCGATCTGGTGGTGGTCAACAAGGCCGACGGCGACCTCAAGGGCCCGGCGCAGGTCGTCGCAGCCGAGTACGCGTCGGCGGTCCACCTCATGCGACCGCGCTTTGCGGCTTGGACCCCGAAGGTGCTGCTCTGCTCCGCGCTCGAGGAGACCGGCATCGCCGAGGTATGGGGCACGGTCACCGAGCACGACGAGGCGCTTCGCGCTTCGGGCGACCTCGAGCGGACCCGAGCCGCACAGGCGCGCGACTGGATGTGGTCGGAGCTTCGGGCGAACCTCCTCGACGCGCTCCGCCGCGACCCGAGGGTGGCCGCCGACCTCGCGCCGGTCGAAGCCGCGGTCGCCGCGGGCACGCTCAGTCCCACGAGCGCGGCCGAACGACTGCTCCACGAGTTCCTCCCCGGAGCCTGACGCGTCCGCTGAGCAACGGAATCGGTGCTCAGCGGACACGCCCTCCGCGGCGGGTGTGACCGCGGCGACAGGTCAGACGGTCGCCGTCCCCGGTGCGACGTCCGCGCCGACGAGCTGCGCCTTGAGCCGTTGGAAGTCGACTTCGTCGATGATGCCGCGATCCCTCAGATCGGCGAGCTTGGCCAGCTCGTCGGCCACGCTCACCGGCGTCGAGGCCACGCTCTTGATGTAGGCGCGCGCGGCGATTTCCTGCGCGGCGGCCGCGGC
>JAODBH010000222.1 GCA_025463865.1 Actinomycetes bacterium
CGTCGCCGGCGCGCGCCAGGCGGCGGCCACGCCGAAGTGCCCGCTCGGCGCGCTCGCCAAGGCGCATACGCCCGTCCACATCACGATGTGGCACTCGATGATCAGCGACAACGAGAAGCAGCTGAAGGCGTTCGCCGCCGCGTTCAACGCATCGCAGTCGGCTGTGGTCGTCGACCTCGTCAACCAGAGCACATATGACGACACGTTGACGAAGTACACCTCCGGCCTGTCCACCGGTGACCTGCCGGATCTGGTGCAGATGGAGAGCACGTCGCTCCAGCGGATGATCGACACCCACACGATCGTCCCGGCGAGCAGCTGCATCGCCAAGGACAAGTCGTTCGCGGTCGGCGGGATGCTGCCCCGGATCCGCGGCTACTACACGACCGGCAAGACGATGTGGGCCGTTCCGTGGAACGTCGCCAACATGGTGGTGTTCTGGAACAAGAAGGCCTTCACCACCGCGGGCCTCGACCCGGCGAAGCCGCCCACCACGCTCGACGAGCTGCACGCCGACGCGCTGAAGATCAAGCAGTCGGGCGCGGCGCGGGCCGGCTTCGCCTACAAGTACGAGCCCTGGTACCTCGAGCAGTGGGCCGCGATGACCGCCACTCCGCTCGTGAACAACGGCAACGGCCGCAAGGCGCGGGCCACGAAAGCCACGCTCGACAACCCCGCGATGCGGTCCGTGTTCTCGTTCCTGGCCGCGGTGGCGAAGGACGGCAGCGGCGTGACCGTGGGTGACCGCGACTCGTTCGACAACCTCCTGGCGCTCGGCAACGGGGGCGCCGGCATCGCCATCGACACGTCGGGCGCGCTCGGGACCGCCATCCAGGCCCTCGCGGCCGGAGCGTTCCCCGGACTAGCTCCGTCGGACATCGGGGTCGCGCCGATGCCGGGTCCGAAGGGCACCGGTGGCGCCCAGATCGGTGGCGGCGCGCTCTACATCGTCAGCAAGTCGTCGCCGGCCAAGCAGGAGGCTTCCTATCGCTTCGCGAAGTACCTGGCGGCCACGCCGCAGACCGCGCAGTGGTCGACGCTCGGCTTCGTGCCGCTGCGGTCGGCCGCGATCACGGTTCCCGTGCTCACCGACCAGTGGGCGAAGTACCCCCAGCTCAAGGTCCCGTTCGACCAGGTGCAGGGCAAGGCCGACGTCGCCACCGCCGGTCCGGTGATCGGGGCCTATCCCGAGGTGCGTGCCGCGCTGATCAAGGCGATGCAACAGGTGGCGGTCGACCACGCGTCGCCCACCACCGCGCTCGAGGCCGCGCAGGCCGCGGCGAACACCGCAATCGCCGACTACAACTCGCGGGTCCAGTGAGTCACGAACACGAGGCGCAGGGCCGCGAACCGGAGCCGGCGGCGGGGGCGGTCGAGGTGCCGCGGGTACTGCCGGAGGTGGGCCGCCCGCGCGACGCGATCTTCGACGAGATGACCGCGCTCGCCGCCGACGACCGCGACTGGCGCACGGGCCGCACGTTCGGCCTCGTGTTCGACGGGGGTGAGGACGTGCGGGCGGTAGGCCGCGACGCCTACGTCCGCTTCATGTCGGAGAACGCGCTCAATCCGATGGCGTTCCCCAGCCTCGGCCGGATGCACGCCGACGTCGTCGCCATGACCGCCGGTCTGCTGCACCATCCGCGCCCGTCGGGGGACGTCGGTTTCATGACCGCCGGAGGCACCGAGAGCCTGCTCATGTCGGTGAAGGCCGCGCGTGAGCGGGGCCGGGCGCGGGGCGTGAGCGATCCGAAGATGGTGATCCCGACCAGCGCCCACGCCGCGTTCGACAAGGGCGGCGAGTCGTTCGGGGTCGAGGTCGTCCGGATCCCCGTGCGCGGCGATTTCCGTGCCGACCTCGACGCCACCGCGGCCGCCGTCGACCACCGCACGGTGCTCGTGGCCGGATCCGCACCCGGCTACCCGCACGGCGTGATCGACCCGATCCCGGAGCTGGCTGCAGTCGCGGCCGGCGTCGACGCGAACTTCCACGTCGACGCGTGCATGGGCGGGATGGTCCTGCCGTTCATGGAGCAGCTCGGCGAGCCGGTGGCGCCGTGGGACTTCCGGGTGCCGGGGATCACGTCGATCAGCGTCGATCTCCACAAGTACGGCTACACGCCGAAGGGCGCGTCGGTGATCCTCTACGCGGAGGAGGCCCGCCGACTCGACCAGGTGTTCCTGTTCGACGGGTGGAGCGGCGGCTTCTACGCGTCGCCCGCGATGCTGGGCACCCGCTCCGGCGGCCCGATCGCGGGTGCGTGGGCGGTGCTCCAGTACGTCGGCGCTTCGGGCTACCGGGAGCTCACCCGGGTGACGCTCGATGCGGCCCGCCGGATCGCCGTTGGGACCCGGGCCGTCGACGGCCTCGACGTCGTGGGTGAGCCCGACATGACGCTGCTCGCGATCAGGGGAGCGGCGGGCTCCGGGCTCGACGTGTTCGCGGTGGAGGACGGGCTGAAGGCCCGCGGCTGGCACCTCGACCGTCAGTCGGACCCGGAGAGCATCCACGCCACGGTGAGCCGCGGCAACGTCGCCGCGGTCGACGACTTCCTCGCGGACCTCTCCGCGGCCGCCTCGGAAGCCGCCGGCCACCGCGCCGACAACCGCGCCACGACCTACTCCTCCCTCGACTGACCATTCGGGCAACTCACACACGTGGGGCGACGAGGGTGGGGGTTTTCGGCCGGGGTGTCGGCGGCGTACGGTGCGGCCCATGACTGCCATCGACACCGACGCGGAGTACGGGCTCACCGAGGCCGTCCGCCGCCTACCCGACAAGATCGCGCTCATCTGCGGCGACGAGACCCGCACCTACGCGGAGTTCGACGCCCGGAGCTCCGCCGTCGCCCGCGTGCTCGCGTCCCGTGGCGTCGGCGATGGCGACCGCGTTGCGATCATGCTGCCCAACAGCATCGAGTACTTCGAGGCCTGGTCGGCGATCGGCAAGCTCAAGGCGTCGGTCGTGCTCGTCAACTGGCACCTCAAGGCCGACGAGCTCGCCTACATCCTCAACGACTCCGGCGCCAAGGTGCTCATCAGCCACGCGTCGCTCGAGTCGGGGTTCCACAACGCGCTCACCGAGGTGCCCGACTGCACCCTGCTCGTGGTCGGCGGGGAACCCGGTTCCACCGACGACTTCGAGACCGCGATCGCGAGCGCGCCCTCGACGCCCGAGTCGTTCCGGCCCCAGGTCACCCTCGCCTCGCCGGTCTTCTACACGTCGGGCACGACCGGCCGTCCCAAAGGCGTGATCCACGGTCTCTACGACGACGCGGTCTCGCGTCAAGCGACGATGGGCCAGGTCATGCTGTGGCGCTGGAACGAGGACGACGTCTACATCGTCTCGGGCCCGGCGTATCACGCGGGTCCCGGCGGCTGGGCCATGGCGGCCTTCTTCGTCGGCGCGACCACCGTCATCCTCCCGAACTGGAACGCGCGTGAGTGGCTCGCGCTGGTCGAGAAGCACCGGGTGACCAAGACCTTCATGGTGCCGGCGCACTTCATCCGCCTCTTGGAGGTGCCCCGCGACGAGTTCGACCGGTTCGACCTGTCGTCCCTGGTGCTGATCGCGCACGCAGGGGCGCCGTGCCCGGTGCCGGTGAAGGAGCGGATCATCGAGGCGCTCGCGCCCACCGAGATCTGGGAGATCTACGGCGCGAGCGAGGGTGGGGCGACCATCATCGCCCCCGACGACTGGCTCGCCCACCCGGGAACGGTCGGCAGGCCCTGGCCGGGCACCGTGGTCCGCATCCTCGACGAGCACGGCCAGGAACAGCCCCCCGGCGTCGCCGGTCTGGTCTACACCTCGCCCGCCAACGACCACCGGTTCGTGTACCACGAGGACCAGGCCAAGACCGACGAGGCCTGGCTCGACGGCGCGTTCACCGTCGGCGACGTCGGCTACATGGATGCCGACGGCTACCTCTTCCTCACCGACCGCGCCTCCGACATGGTGATCCGCGGCGGCGTGAACGTCTACCCGCGCGAGATCGAGAACGTGCTGTACGAACACCCGGCCGTGGTCGACTGCGCGGTCTTCGGAATCCCCGACGACCGGCTCGGCGAACAGCTGAAGGCCGTCGTGGAGCTGCGCGAGCCGGCGTCGACCGACGAGCTGACGACGTTCCTCCGCGAGCACCTCGCCGACTTCAAGGTGCCGGCCGTCATCGAGATCGTCGACGAGCTGCCCCGTCAGCCGAACGGAAAGGTGCTGAAACGCGTGTTGCGCGACGAGCACTGGTCGGGCCGCGACACCAAGATCGGCTGACCCCGCGTTCTCCCCGCACGGGTCAGGCGGTGAGGGTGGCGACGGACCAGGCGGGGAGCCCGGTCGCCTCGGTCAGTGCGGTGCAAGCTTCGAGGGCGGAGCCGGCGCCGGCGACCGCGAGGAGAGCCGCAGTGGAGGGGCCGCCGGTCTGATCGGGCGCGACGGGCCAATCGGGGAGCACGGTGTGGCCCAGCCCGGCCGACGTCGCGAGCTGGAGCAACTCCGACGTCACGCCGCCCGAGCCGATGGGCAGCGCCTCGTGCACCGTGGGCAGCGCGAGCGCGGCGGTGAGCGCGGGCACGGTGAGAATCTCGGGATCGCCGACCCGTACGTCGTCGAGGGGCGCGCTCATCGGGCGGCCGAGGAGGAGCACGTGGTCGCCGGCCCGGGCCCGGCCCGCACGCAACGCGTCGATCGTGGCCCGGCCGATGACCGTCACGCCGATGCCCGTGGCCGTGGTGGGCACGTTGTCCTCGGTGCTGCCGGTGACGGCCTCCGCGCCGACTCCCGCAGTCGCGGCCTCGGCCAACACGCCGGCGAGGATCGCCGCGCCGGTCGGGTCCCGCTCCACGGAGAGCGCGTCGACCACGACCACCGCGGTCGCGCCCGCCGCGACGAGCTCCAGAAGTGGGACGCGCACCGCGAAGTGGCCGAGCTCGGTCGCGTCGAACGGAACCGCGTCGGCCGGCTTGGGCCCGATCCCGCCGTCGCTGTCGCAGGCGACGACCATGATCTCGTCGGCGCCGAGCGGGATGTAGAGGAGGTCACGCTCGCGCACGACCGACCAGGGCGCGGCCCGGCGCAGCCGGTCGGCGAGGGTCGGCATCAGGCCGTGGCGGTCCGCTGGCGCAGCCGGTGGAGGCCCGCAGCCAGGTCGAGCAGCCCGAGGTCGTTGACCGCGTCGAGTTGCGCGATCTCGTCGGCTGGGAACGCGGCGAAGCCGGTGAAGGCGCCGCAGATGCCGGTGGACATCGCCCCGATGGTGTCGGTGTCGCCGCCGAGGTTCGCGGCGAGGCGGGCGCAGCGGACCGGGTCGCCGTTCGCCGCGACCGCGAGCGCGAGCGCGGTGGGCACCGACTCGAGCGTCTCGACACCCGCGCCGTTCACCTCGTAGAGCGCCTCGAGGACGGTGTGGTCGTCTTCCCCCTCCCGGACCAGCTCGATCGCGAGCTCGGCACGACGGCGGACGGACCCTCGGAGCGTCTCGTTGCCGTGTTTGCGGCCGAGCTCCGCGGCGCGCAGGGCGGGCTCGATGACCGCTTCGAACTCGGTGGCGTCGACCGCCGCGCTCGCGGCCCCCGCGATGAGGCACGCACCGGCGATGCCGACGTCGGTGAAGTGGGTCGGACGGCACGACTCGACCACGGTGGTGATGAGGCGGTCGAGGTCGTCGGAGGGCACCGCGAGGCCGACGGGCACGATCCGCATCGACGAGCCGTTGGTGTCGCCCCGGGCGCCGCTCTCCTCGAGCGGCGCGCCGTCGCGGATGAGCTGCAACGCACGGGCAGAGTTCGGCCCGAGGAAGTTGCCCTCGGACGCCCCGATGCGGTCGGCCCACTCGACGAGCCGGCGGCCGAAGCGGGCCGGGTCGACGACGCCGTCGCCCTCGATGAGCTCGGTGGCGAGGACCACGCTCTGTTGGGTGTCGTCGGTGGTCTGGCCCGCGACGAACCCGTCGACGATGAAGTGGCCGTCGGGACCGGGTAGGAACGCGTCGATCCACCCGAAGTGACGGCGGATGTGGGCCTGCGCCCAAAGCTCGCCCGGCATCCCCATCGCGTCCCCGTACGCAACGCCGTAGAGGCCGCCCCGCACGCGGTCAAGGGTGTCGAGAGGCATCCGCCGATCCTGCCACACGTCCCGCGCCGAACCTTCGTGCGTTCACAGACAACCTTATGGGTCGTCTGTGAACGCACCGAGCGAGGGGCCGCGACCGCGGCGTCAGGCGATGAGCAGGTCGGCGAGGCGGTCGTGGTGGTAGCCGGTGGTGCCCATCCAGGTCTCCGAGCCGTAGGCCCGGCGCATGAACAGGTGGAGGTCGTGCTCCCACGTGTACCCGATGCCGCCGTGGATCTGGATGCCGTCCTTCGCCGCACGCGTCACCGCGGCGCCCGCGGCGGCCTTGGCGACGTGGGTGGCCCGGTGCCGGTCGACGTCGTCCTCGGTCAACGTCATGGCCGCGTACTGCACCGCGCTGGTCGCCCGCTCGATCGCGAGCGACATGTCGGCGAGCTTGTGCTGCATCGCCTGGAACGAGCCGATCGGGACGTCGAACTGGATGCGCTCCTTCGCGTACTGGAGCGTCATGTCGAACATGCGGCGCGCGGTCCCCACCATCTCGGCGCTGAGCGCGACGGTGGCGCGCTCGATGGCGCCGGCCAACGCGTCGGGGTTGATCTCGAACGTCTCGCCCTTCTCGCCGGTGGTGTCGACGTCGAACAAGCGGCGGGTCGTGTCGACCCGCTCGATGAGCCGCGTGGGAAGCCCCTGGGTGAGCCGCACCGTCGGGCCCTCGTCGACGACCGCGATCCACTCGACGCGGTCGGCTTCGGGCACGAACGTCTTCCGGGTCTCGCCGTTGACCCGCCAGCTGCCGTCGGTGCCGGCGAGCGCGACCGTGCCCGTGGTCGTGCCTTCGAGCACGTCGTCCAGGAGCGGGGAGCCGAGCGCGGCGAGGAGGGGCGCGAAGAGCGCGGTGTTGGCGAAGAACGGACCCGGCGCAGCGACGTAGCCGAGCTCCTCGACGAAGATCGCGAGGTCGGTGAGGTCGCCGCCACCGAGCCCGACGAACTCGCCGAGATGGGCGGTGAGCCTGTCGGCTGCCGACGGGTCGGTGATGTGATCGCGCAGCATGGTGGTGGGGCACTCGTTGACCAGGAGACCGCGCGCGGTGTCGCGCAGGAGCACCTGGTCCTCGGTGAGTGAGAAGTCCATCGCTAGGGCCGACCTTCCTCGAACACTCGGGTGGTTGGACGGACCGCGCCGCCGGTCATGAGCGGGGGAGCCCGAGGATGCGCTGGGCGATGATGTTGCGCTGGATCTGCGAGGTGCCACCGGCGATCGTGCCGGCGAAGCTCGTGAAGAAGCCCCGGATCCAGCGGCCGTTCTCCTCGCCGCGCTCGCTGTCGACCACCGCGCCGTACGAGCCCTGGATCTTCGTGCCCAGCTCGAACACCGCCTGCGACGCTTCGGAGGTGGCCATCTTCATATAGGAGTGCTCGGGCGCGCTGCTGCCCTGGGCGAAGCTCGCGAAGCCCTTGTAGCCGAGGGCCCGCAGGCTCGCGGCGTTCTCGTAGGCGGCCGCGATCTCCCGGCGGACGACCGGATCGCGATCGGCGCCGAGGCGCTTGGCCAGGTCGACGAGGGCGAGGATCGACTGCTCGAGGCGCGCGACGCCCTCGACCCAGAGACCCGCACGCTCGTGTGCGAGCGATCCCTGGGTGAGCCGCCAGCCGTCGTTGAGATCGCCGACGAGGTTCTCGCGGGGAACGATGACGTCGTCGAAGAAGACCTCGGCGAACTCGGCCGCGCCCGTGATGTGGCGCAGCGGGCGGATCTCGATGCCGGGCGTGTCCATGTCGACGATCAGCAGGCTGATCCCCTTGTGCTTCGGCACGTCGGGATTGGTGCGCACGTAGAGGCAGCACTTCTGGGCGACCTGGGCGTAGCTCGTCCAGACCTTCTGCCCGTTGACCACGAACGCGTCGTCGTGCACCTCGGCGCGCGTCCGCAGCCCGGCGAGGTCGGAGCCCGCGTTGGGCTCGCTCATGCCGATGCACCAGATGGTGTCGCCGCGCACCGCAGCCGGGACGAGCTTCTTCTGCTCGTCGGTGCCGTACTCGAGCAGGCTCGGCGACACGATCGCGTACCCGGGGAAGTGCAACGAGCGGGGGACGCCCCGTCGGGCGATCTCCTCGAGGTAGATCAGCGTCTGTACCGGGGTGCAGTTCCGCCCACCGAGCTCGGGCGGGAAGGCCGGGACCATCCAGCCTGCGTCGAAGAGCTGGGCCTGCCACTTGCGCGACCACTCCGGGACGATGTCCTCGCCGTCGGAGCCGTCACTGCCGAAGTCACGCGTTCCCACCTCGGTGGGGGTGTTCTGGTCGAGAAACGTGATGAGCTCGGCCCGGAAGGCCTCGTCCTCCGCTTCGTATGCGAGCTTCATGCGTTCGTACGCGGGATCGGCATCGAGACCTCCGGATGGCGCCCGTGCCGCGGCAACGGGCGCGGAAGCCGGTCGACCGGGATCCCGGCCGACCGGACCAGCACGTCAGACGGTGAAGAAGAACTCCGGCACACCAGGGGCGGACTTGGCGAAGAACTGGTCCTTGCCCGCGTTGATCGAGTCGATCGTCCACTGCTCGGTGGACGTGATCTCGGTGAGGGGACGCCAACCCTGCAGGATCTGGGCCTGGCCCCCCTGCACCTTGACGACCTGGCCGCTCACGCCGTCGGAGAGATCCGAGGCGAGCCAGCCCACGACCGCGGCGACGTTCTCGGGGGCGAACGTGTCGAACTGGCCTTCCTTCGCCGCCATCGCGTCGCCGGCGACGGCCTCGGTGAGGCGGGTGCGCGCGACCGGGCAGATCGCGTTGACGCGGATGCCGTAGCGCTCGAGCTCGCGGGCCATGACGATGGTGAGCGACGCGATGCCCGCCTTCGCGGCGGCGTAGTTGGCCTGGCCGGCATTGCCGTAGAGCCCTGACTCGGACGCCGTGTTCACGATCTTGGCGTTGACCGGCGCGCCCGTCGCCTTGCTCTGCTCACGCCAGTACTTGGCCGCGAAGTGGCTGGTGGCGAAGTGACCCTTGAGGTGGACGTCGATGACGATGTCCCACTGGCCCTCGTCCATGTTGAAGCTCATGCCGTCGCGCAGGATGCCGGCGTTGTTGACGAGGATGTCGAGCCCGCCGAACGTGTCGACGGCCTGCTTGATCAGGCCCTCGGCGTCGTCCCAGTTGCTGACGCCGGCGTAGTTGGCCGCAGCCTTGCCGCCGGCCGCGGTGATCTCGTCGACGACCTGCTGCGCGGGCGTGGCGTCGGAGCCCTCTCCGCCGGAGGCGCCCCCCAGGTCGTTGACGACCACCGCCGCGCCCTCGGAGGCCAGGAGCAGGGCCTCGGTGCGCCCGATGCCGCGACCGGCACCGGTGACGATCGCGACCTTGCCGTCGAACAGGCCCATCTGTGGTTCCCCCCGGGAGAATTGGTGCGCGCCGGACCGTTCCTGACGTCGCCGTCAGGACACTAGCGGTGCCGCGCGCGGCCGGAAAAGTCCGCGCCGGCCGAGCCGGCCCGGCGGCTCAGGGCTCGATGGCCACCTCCTCCTCGGCCCACGTGTCGCCGGCGTTCGTCGTGAGCACCCGGCAGAGGAACCGCTGACGCAGCGTTGCGCCGAACCGGTTCCGGGAAGTCACCACGCCCTGGATGGTCCACTCACCCGTGGCCGCTCCCCGTGCGACCGTGACGGCCGGATCGTCGAAGACCGCGGTGGCCGGAGCGTCGAGGTGGTCCTTCACGAAGCCCTGGCACGCGCGGTACGCGCCGGTCCGGATGACCTGGGTGTTGGCCGAGTTGACCGTGGGGTTGTTCGGGGGCGTCTTCGCCTGCGAGACGAGGACGAGGGTGCTGACTCCGACGACGACCGCCGTGGCCAGGAACGCGATCCGCTGCAGCGGGCTTCGTCGTGACCACCACGACGGCGGCCGCTCGAGCATCTCGGGCCGGGCTCAGCGCCCGGTGAAGTTGGGCGGCCGCTTCTCCTTGAACGCCGCCATGCCCTCCTGCAGGTCCGCGCTGGTCGTGGCGAGGGACTGGAACGCGCCCTCGAGCTCGAGGCTGTGCGCGAGGTCGGTCTCGAACGACGCGTTGAGCAGCTGCTTCGACAGGCCGATCGAGCGGGTCGGGCCGCCCGCGAGCTGCGCGGCCAACGCTCCCGCCTCGGTGAGCAGGTCGTCGGCCTCCACGCACTTGTACGCGAGCCCCTCGGACACCGCGTCGGCGCCCGTCACGCCTTCGCCGAGCATGACCATGCGCTTGGCGCGAGGAAGCCCGACCAGGCGGGGAAGCAGGTACGCGCCGCCGGCGTCGACGACCAGGCCCCACTTCGCGAACGACCAGAGGAAGCGGGTGCGGGGCTGCACGAACACGAAGTCGCACGCGAGCGCGAGGTGCGCGCCCGGGCCGACCGCGGTGCCGTTGACCGCCGCGACCGTCGGCTTGTCGAGCTCCCACAGCTCCCGGATGAAGCTCTGCACGCCGACCCGCAGCGCCTCCGACGTGCGCCGGGTCACGAAGCCGTCGCCGGCCTCGGACACCGTGCTCGCGGTGAGGTCCATCCCCGCACAGAACGAGTCGCCGGTGCCGGTGATGAGGATCGCCCGCACGTCGTCGTCCTGGCGGGCGTCGCGCACGGCGGTGACGATCGCGTCGCGCATCGCGATGCTGAGCGCGTTCTTCGCCTCGGGCCGATCGAGCGTGATCCGGCAGACGTGGTCCGGACCGGTTTCGACGCGAACGGTCATGAAGGTGCCCCCCAGGCTTCGTGAATGCGCAGAGTGTCGCGCGCCGTGTGGCGCTCGGGATCAGCGGCGGTTCGTGAGGATGTTGACGACCGCGACCCCGGAGCCGCGCCCGCCGACGTTGTGCTGCAACGCGTAGCCGTTGCGCATCTCGGCTTGGCGCTGCTCGGCCTGACCGCGCAGCTGCCACCAGCACTCGGTGATCTGGGCGACACCGGTGGCCCCGATCGGGTGGCCCTTGGCGAGCAGTCCGCCCGACGTGTTGATCGGGATGCGGCCGTTGATCGCGGTCTCGCCCTCGAGCGACGCGATGCCGCCCTTGCCCTTCTCCACGAACCCGAGGTCCTCGATGTCGAGGATCTCGGTGATGGTGAAGCAGTCGTGGACCTCGGCCGAGTCGATCTGGTCCGGCCCGACGCCCGCCATCTTGTAGGCGCGCTCGGCGGCGGCGGTGGTGGCGGTCATCGCGGTGAAGGTCGACTTCTCGTGGAGGTACGGGTGGTCGGTCGCCACGCCGAAGCCGGCCACGAACACCGGGTTGTCGGTGAACTCCTCGGCCCGGTCGGCGTTGACGAGCAGCACCGCGGCCGCGCCGTCGGTCTGGGGGCAGCAGTCGAGCAGGTGCAGCGGGTGGCACACCGGGGCCGACTTCAGCACGTCGTCGATCGTGATCTCGTTCTGGAAGTGCGCGAACGGGTCGCGGGCGCCGTTGTAGTGGTTCTTCACCGCAACCGAGGCGAGCATCTCGCGGGTGGTGCCGAACTCGTGCATGTGGCGGGTGGCGAACGGGGCGAAGAGCACGGGTGCGGTCTCACCCCGGGTGAAGATCGGGTGCCCGGCCGCGGCCCGGGAGAGCAGGCCTTCTTCGGCGCTCTTGTCGCGCATCTTCTCGACGCCGATCACCAGCACGACGTCGTGGACGCCGCTGGCCACAGCCATCGCACCGACCCGGAACGCGTCGGAACCCGACGGGCACGCGTTCTCGATGCGGGTGCACGCGATGCCGCTGATGCCGAGGGCCGATGGGACCGTGTTGCCGCCGATCCCTTCCTGGCCCCAGAGCGTGCCGCGCTGCGTGGCCACGAACGCGGCCTCGACCTGCGTGGGATCGAACCCCTTGTCGACGCTGGCGATCGCACCTTCGAACGCGCCGGCCGCCATCTGCTCGTAGGACTGTTCGAACAGCTCACCGAACTTGATCAGCGACGCGCCGACGACGGCAACCTTGTTCCAGGCCATCAGGCCTCCTCGGTCTCGGTGGCTACCAGGAGCGCCTTGTAGCCGTAGACGGGGACGCCGCGCTCGTACGCGTAGCGGCGCAACACCAGTTCCATCTCGCTGCCGATCTCGAGCCCGACGCCGTCTCCGGCGACCTGCAACATGACCCGCGCGCCGTCGTCGAGATCGATGACGGCGAGGGGCAGCGGTGCTTCGAAGGGTTCGGGCATCGTGTGGTTGATAACGAACGTGTGCACGATTCCATGCCGTGCGAGCGGGATGAGCTCGAACTTGGTGCCGCCGCACGCGATGCAGTGGGGGTGGATGGAGGGCGGCGTGTTGATCGTGCCGCAGTCGCCGCAGCGCGCCCCGAGCAGCTGGAGCATCTCGTCGGCCCCGCGCACGAACATCGCGCTCTCGGGTGGCACGCCCATGTCGACGGTCTCGCCGGTCTTCACGAGCAAGCCGCGGGCGCGGAGCACCGCTGCGTAGGTGGTGGGCTTTCCGCCCGACAGCGCGTCGAGGATGCCGGCCGCACCGGGCACCGCGGCGTCGGCGGTGAGGATGACGCCGGTGGCCCGGCCGCCGCCGTAGGCCAGCGCCGCGACGACGCCTTGCGCGTCGAGCGCGGAGGCCGCGCCGAGCAGCGCGGCGGCTGCGCCCGCGTCGCCGATGGCGGCATAGACCGGAGCGCTCGCGGCTGCACCGCCGTCGGCGAGGTTCTTGGAGAGCACCGCGCCGAGCCGGCCGTCGGGATCGGGGAGCGACCAGGCGGTGGGCTCGAGCGCCGCGAGCTGCCCGCCGACCTCACGGGTCAGGGGCAGGAAGACCTCCTCGCGGAACAGGCGGGGGTCGTACAGGTCGCGCAACGTCTCCTCGCGGTCACCGCGGTAGCGGTCGAGGAACGGACGCGAGCGGGTGATGCGGGTACCGATCGTCGCGTTGCCGTCGTCGACGCCCAGGACGTAGGCGACCGCTCCGGCGCCGGATCGGGCCTCGAAGCCGGTGCCGGGTCCGGGGAGGACCGAGTCGGCCGCGACGACGAGCGCCAACCGGGCGCTGCCGGCGGCGATGGCGTCGGCCGCGCCGAGCAGGGCCTCGATGCCCGCGTGGGCGGAGCCCGAGCTCAGCGCCCCTGCCGCATGGGGCGACAGGCCGAGCGCGGCCGCCAGCACCGCGTGGGACGGGCCCTCGGCGAACGGGGGCCGGCTGGTGCCCCACCAGAGGCCGTCGACCAGGCCGGGATCGATCCCCGCGGCCTCGAGCGCCCGCAGGGCGGCCGCGGCCGCGAGGGTGAGGACATCTTCATCGGCTCCGCACACGGCGGCCGAACCCCGGCCGCCCCCTCGTCCCCAGGCTGCGTTCACATCGCCCGCAGCGAGTCGGAGGGTGGGCGCGGCAGCGCCGACGGACAGGATTCTGGCTGGTGACGTCACGAAGGTGACTTTAGCGTCACCCTCCCGGAAGCCCTGCAGGCCGGCGGTGGGGACCCAGCCGGCGGATTCGCAAATCCGGACGAAACGACGGTCACCGCCGCTTTCCCTTCACTACCAGGGTGTGCCGGCCGATGGACTGCGCATGAGCGTGCTGACCAGCGCGGCCGACGGGCGCCCCGGGGGCGTCCGCGCGCGCCTTCGCGCCACGCTGGCCGGTCCGTCGATCCCGGTCTCGATCGCCGCGGTGCTGCTCCTCTGGGTGGCGCGCGACGCCGACGTGGTCCAGCACTCGTTCCTGATGCTCGGGGCGAGCGTCGTGGTCGCGGCCGTCGTCGGATGCGGCGTCCACCTCCTCTGGCCCGGCGACGTCGCGGGCTGGCGGCTCTATGTCCGCGCCGGGGCGACGCAGCTCTGCATCGCGGGCGTGATCTACGCCACCGGCTGGGGCCCCGCCCTCGCCGTCTGCTTCATGTACGGCGCGGCCGACGAGCAGCGGCTCGCCGGCTCGAAGGCCACGCTGCCCTCGATCTCCGGCGCGGTGTTCGCGATCATGGCCGGCCAGAGCGCGGCCGCGCTCGGTTGGGCGCCTTCGTTCCTGTCGGCCACGGCGTCGAACCGCCTGGCCGTCATCGCCGCTCTCGGGGTCGTGCTCGTCATCAAGATGATGGGTTGGTCGGTGGCGAGCAAGGAGTCGGTCGAGGACGAGCTTCGCCGCGGGGAGGAGCGCTTCCGCGCGCTCGTCGAACACGTCAACGACATCATCCTCGTGTTCGACGACTTCGGCGGGGTGAGCTACGTCAGCCCGGCCTTCCAGCGCGTCCTCGGATACGCGGACGACGACGACGTCCAGCTCATCACGAGCACCTACCTCCATCTCGACGACCGGCCCCGCGTCCTGCAGTTCATGAACGAGCTGCGGCTGACGCCGGGCGCGTTCGCATGGTTGGAGCTGCGCCTCCGCCACGCCGACGGGAGCTGGCACTGGTTCGAGGTCGGGCTCACCAACCGCCTGGACGACGTCGACATCGGCGGTGTGGTCGCCAACATGCGCGACGTCACCGAGCGCCGGCTGTTCGAGCAACAGCTCGAGTACCAGGCGTACCACGACCCGCTCACGCAGCTGCCGAACCGGGCCCAGTTCCTCGAGCACCTCGAACGCGCGCTCTTCGAGTCGCGCCAGAACGCGGACCTCGTCGCGGTCATGTTCCTCGACGTCGACCGGTTCAAGCTCGTCAACGACAGCCTCGGTCACGACGTCGGCGACCGTCTCCTGATGGAGGTCGCGTCGCGGCTCAAGCAGTCGTTGCGGCCCGGCGACGTCGTCGCCCGCTTCGGTGGGGACGAGTTCACGGTGCTGCTCGACCAGCTGACCGCACCCGCCGACGTGGAGGTCGTGGCCGAGCGGCTCCTGCGGAACCTGCGGGCGCCGATCGTCGTCGGGGGTCGCGAGCTGTTCGTGACCGCCAGCATCGGCGTCGCGGTGGGCGACGAGACGGAGGCCCTTGCCGGCGACCTCCTCCGGCAGGCCGACCTCGCGATGTACGTCGCCAAGGACAAGGGTCGGGCCCGTTGGGAGGTCTTCGAGGCCCACAGCGCGCCGCGCGTCGTCGAACGCCTCGAGCTCGAGGGCGAGATGTGGCACGCCACCGAGAACGGCGAGTTCGTCGTCTACTACCAGCCGGAGGTCGATCTGCGCACCGGCGAGGTCGTCGGCGTCGAAGCCCTCGTCCGCTGGAAGCACCCGACCCGCGGCCTGCTCACGCCCGACGACTTCATCCCGAGCGCGGAGGAGAGCACCCTCATCGTCGCCATCGACCGTCTCGTGCTCGCCACCGCATGCGCCCGGGCCAGCGAGTGGGTCGACGCCCGGAACGGCCGGGTCCCGCATCTCGCGGTCAACCTCTCGCCCCGCTTCCTGCGCCAGAGCCACGCGTTCGAGGAGGTGCAGGAGGTGCTGGCCGAGTCGGGCATCGACCCCACGCGACTGCAGCTCGAGATCACCGAGCGCTCGGCGCTGGCCGACGACGAGCGGACCCTCCGCACGCTCGAGAAGCTGCGCGAGATCGGCATCGGCGTCGCCATCGACGACTTCGGCACCGGGTACTCGTCGTTCGCCTACCTCAAGCAGTTCCCGATCGACGTGTTGAAGCTCGACAAGACCTTCGTCGACGCGCTCGACCAGCCGGGCCCGGACCACGCGATCGTCCAGGCCGTGATCGCCATGGGTCACGCACTCGGGATCCACATCGTCGCCGAGGGCGTCGAACGACCCGAGCAGGCAGCCCGGCTGCGCGACCTCGGCTGCGACGGAGCGCAGGGCTTCCTCTTCGCGCCCGCGGTCCCGGTCGCGGAGCTCGAGGAGCTCCTCGCGGCGGGGATCAACCCGGTGACCTCAGGGTCGGCTGTGGCCCGGACCGGGGCGACGGCGGGTGCGAAGCGCGCGGCGACGAAGCGGGCCCGGCGGATCTAAGGTCCGGAAACGGCCCCACGCGAACCATGCGCCGGCATTGACAGGCGCGGCCCGGTTCGCGACCGTGGGTCCCTCAGCCTGAGGAGGCACATCGCATGGTCGATCTCGTCACGCAGCGCAGCCCGTTCATCGACGGCAAGTTCATCTCCGGGGACGGGCCCGCGCTCGAGGTGGTGAACCCCGCGACCGAGGAGGTCATCGCCACGGTCGAGACCGTCTCGCTCGGCCAGCTCGAAGGTGCCATCCAGACGGCCCGGCGCACCTTCGACGAGGGAGTGTGGGCCAACACCCCGGCCGTCGAGCGGGCCAAGGTCGTCACCCGCATGGCGGAGTACCTCCGTTCGAAGCGTGACGCGATCGTCGACACGGTGATCGCCGAGGCCGGCGCGCCGTACCACAACGCCACCGCGATCCAGGTCGACGCCCCGATCGAGCACGCGTTCCGCATCCCCGAGATCTTCCTCGCGATGCCGGAGTACGAGCACAACGCCCAGAAGCTCACGAGCCTCGCGGTCTCCGGCAAGGTCGCCAACAGCATCAACCGGTTCGAGCCGATCGGCGTCGTCACCGCGATCAGCGCCTACAACTTCCCGTTCTACCTCGACGTGTGGAAGGCACTGCCCGGCATCATGGCGGGCTGCTCGGTGAACCTGCGTCCGAGCCCGCTCACCCCGCTGTCGGCGATGTGGCTCGGCGAGGCTGCCGACGCGGCCGGCCTGCCTCCGGGCGTGCTCAACGTCATCATCGACAACGCGGTCGAGGGCGGCAAGCTGCTCACGAGCCACCCGGCGGTCGACATGGTGACCTTCACCGGCAGCACGCCGGTGGGGCGCAGCATCATGGCGCAGGCCGCGGAGACGGTGAAGAAGGTCCACCTCGAGCTCGGCGGCAAGAGCGCGGCGATCTATCTCCCCGACTCGGTCGACGACGCCTGGCAGATGGGCCTCGGCGTGTTCGTCAGCCACTCGGGCCAGGGCTGCGCGATCTGCACCCGGCTCGTGGTGCCGCAGGACCGCAAGCAGGACGTCATCGACAAGATCCTCGAGTTCGCGCCGATGCTGCCGATCGGCGACCCGACCAGTCCCGACACGATGATGGGACCGCTGATCACTGCGGCGCAGCGCGAGAAGAGCGAGAAGTACACGCAGCTCGCGGTCGACGCCGGCGCCACCCTCGTCTACGGCGGCAAGCGGCCGGAGAACCTCGACAAGGGCTACTACTTCGAGCCGACGATCCTCGACGTTCCCGACAACTCGAACCCGGCGGCGCAGGACGAGATCTTCGGCCCCGTGCTCACCGTGCTCGGCTACGAGGACGTCGACGACGCGGTCCGCATCGCCAACGACTCGATCTTCGGGCTCGGCGGCATGGTCTACGGCAAGGACGTCAACCAGGCGATCTCGGTGGCGGAGAAGATCCGGACCGGCACGGTGTGGATCAACACCGCGGCGCCGTCGGCCGACGCGCCGTTCGGGGGCTACAAGCAGAGCGGCATCGGTCGGGAGATGGGTGTCCACGGTTTCCGCGAGTACCAGGAGATCAAGCACCTCTACATCGGCAGCTGATCACCGCCCGCTTCACCGGCGGCTGATCACCGGAGACGTTCCGGTGCCGCACGTCGGACCGCACGCGAGTCGGCCGCCCGACCCCGGGGATCCGGGGCCGGGCGGCCGCTACGCGTTGCGGGTGGTGCGGTGGTGCGGTGGTGCGGGTGCCGTCGGATCAGCTCACGTGCTCCGGACGACGGGGGAAGCGGGTGTCGTTCCCCGGGAGGTGCTCGGTGCGCAGGCGGCGCATCGCGATACCGGAGCCGATGAGGGCCACGGCGAACAGCACCATGACGCCGGCGTCGAGGCCGGTGAAGGGAAGCGTCCCGAGCGGGGTGCTCAGGTTGCCGTTGCCGGCCGCGACGTTGGTGAGGTCGAGCGCCGCGTTCGTGGCCGGAGCAGAACCCGAGCCGTTGCCGGCAGCGGCACCGTTGGCGCCGTTGATGCCGTCAGTGCTGTTGATCCCGTTCACGTCGGCGCCGAGGGTGCCGGTGATCGGGGTGGTGCCCGGGTCGGTCAGCGCGGCCGATGTGGTGCAGGGCGTCAGGTCGCTGTTGGTGAGCACTGCCGCCCCGATGCAGACGTCGAGGCTGTTCGAGACCGTGGACGGCACCGGGTCGGGCGTTCCACCGTTGTTCGTCGAACCGCCGGTGATACCCAGGGGTGAACCGATGGGAGAACCGATGGGCGTCACGGCGAGCGGGTCGGTGGTCGGGCACGGCGTCGCGGTGCCGGAGAGCACGCCAGCCACGATGCACAGGTCCGCGTTCGACGCCACGTTGGCAAGGCTCGGGGTCGAACCCGCGTCAGCACCGTCGGCTCCGGCTGCCACTCCACACGGGGTGACCGGTGTGCCGGACAGGACCTTGGCCCGGGCGCAGATCCCCACGCTGCTCAGCGCGTCGACGAGCGACGGCTGACCCGCGGAGATGCTCGACGAACACCCGGCCACGGGCTGTCCGGTGAGCAGGGCTGCCGCGATGCACGCGTTCACCTGCGCGTCGGCATCAGCCACATTCGGCTGACCGAGGGTTGCGAGACCGGGCACCGAGGCGGTGCCGGGCAGGGTCCCCGCGGACACACCGAGCAGACCGGGCAGCGGGTTGCCGACCGTTGCGTGGGTACCGGCGTCGGCCGGGACCAGGGCCCGGATGCCGTCGACCGGAGCCGCGGTGGCCGACGGGTTCGTCGTGCCCCGTACGGTCGCCTTGCTGGGAGCCGCCGCGGTCCCGGTCGGCGGGGTCGGCGTCGCACCGATCGTGAGGACCGGCGTGGCCCCGATGGTGACGCTGATCGGCGGGATCGCCGGCGGAACCACCGGCGGGACGGTCTGGGCGGATGCTGCGGTAGCGGGAAGGATGAGCGCTACTCCCACGGCTGCCGTGGCAGCGAGGGCGCGCGAGATCAAGGACGTTTTCATGGGGGACTCCTGTTCGATGCGCAGGTGCGCGTCGGAATCGGTCAGGCCGGCGACGGGCGGGTCGCGGCCAAGATCTCGGTTCAGGAGCCGCGCTAGCCGGGACGGGGATCGGCGCGCCCGGGAGTCGCGGAACGGTGCGGCTCCTGCGACGCACGGCCGAGCCAGCCGACGCGGCCGTCGGGGCTCATCGCGTCCTGGAGCATGGCCGAGGGCAGCTCGTGGTGATCGCTACCGGCGGAGGGGCCCGACGAGGTCGTGCCGTGGTTGCTCCGCAACGGACTGGGCGGATGCGTCGTGCCGTCCGACGGCGGAATCAGCTTCGGGATGCCGAAGCCGGCGGTGGCCGCGGGACCCTGGCGAAGACCGATCTGGCCACGACCATCAACGGCAAGGTCGGGCGCCACGGGTTCTGCGGGCGACACGAACACCGAGGTCGCGCCCACGAGGACGAACGGTGACGACCCGAGGGATACGGCGGCCGCGGGGGGCCCGGCGACGAATCCGGTCGGCAAGGTCTGCGGAACGACGGCGACCGCGTTCGAGGCCGGTTCGGGAAGGCCCGGGACGGTCCGCGTGGTGGTCCCGCGCGCCGGGAGGTGCGGGGCGACGCGTGGTGACCCGGCGGGCAGCGGCGGAGGCGCGACCGGAGCAGCCGTGACCGGGGGTGTGGTGACGGTGACGGGCGCCGGGGCGATCGGACCCAGCCGGACCGAGATCGAGATCCCGGCAGCGGCCGCCGACGCGCCGGTGTCGGCGAGGGCCGGAGCCGCTCCCCACGCCAGCGCTCCGGCGGTGAGGCCGCCCGCGACGAGGCCGAGTTGCAACCCCAGACGGGCGAGCCGTGAACGTGTCATGGGCCAGGTCTACCCACGCAGAGTGGTAATCCAAACGCTCTAAGTGAGTAAATGGGCCGGCGGCGGCCAATTCGGACTACGCGGAGAGGACCAGCTCGGCCCGGGTGACCCCGGCGATGACGGTCGACGGCGTCCGGATGACGGGTCCGGCGACCTCGATCCGCACGAATCGTGCGAGGAGCTCCTCGAGGAAGACCCGGGTCTCGAGCCGGGCCAAGGCGGCCCCGAGGCAGAAGTGGGCGCCGAAGCCGAAGCCGACGTGGTGGTTGGGGTGGCGGCCCACGTCGAACCGCTCGGCTGTGGGGCCGAAGACGGCCTCGTCCCGGTTGGCCGAGGCGTAGAGGAGCAGGAGGTGCTCGCCCTCCTCGATCGGGATGCCGCCGACCTCGACGGGGCGGGTGGCTGTCCGCATGAAGGAGATGACCGGGCTGGTGTAGCGGAGGAGCTCCTCGGCCGCGCTGGGTACGAGCGCCGGGTCCTCGCGGAGGCGGTCCCATTGTTTGGGAGAGGCGGCGAAGGCGAGGAGGCCGGCGGACAGGAGGTTGCGGGTGGTCTCGTTGCCGGCGACGAGGAGCTGGATGCAGAACATGAGGAGCTCACCGTCGTCGAGCCGCTCCCCGTCGACCGTCGCCCCGATCAGCTCGGTGACGAGATCGGGTCTCGGGTGGGCGCGCCGGTCGACGAACACCTCGAGCAGGTAGTTGACGAACTCGCCGAGCTGCCACGACGAGTCGTCGTCCGGCACGCCGCCCGGCTCGTTGGTGGCGCGGATCATCGCGTCCGACCACGCCTGGAAGCGGTCGCGGTCTTCGGCGGGAACCCCCAGGAGCTCGGCGATGACGAGCAAGGGGAATGGAACGGTCACATGCTCGACGATGTCGATCGGTGTGCCGGGGTCGATCCGCTCGATCAGGCCGCGTGCGAGATCCCGTACCCAGGACTCGAGGGCCCGCACCCGCGCGCCGGTGAACGAGGGATTGACCAGCTCGCGGTACCGGGTGTGCTGCGGCGGGTCGACGTAGAGGAGCGCGCCGGGCGTGTCGGGAAGCTCGCGGCCGATGTCCATGAGGAGGATCCCGCGGCCGGAGCAGAAGGCCTCGGGGTCGCGCGAGATGCGGAGCACGTCGGTGTGGCGGCTGACGATGCGGAACCCGCCGGGGTGACGGGCGAGCGGGTCATGCGCGCGGAGCTCGGCGTAGACGGGGAACGGATCGTCGGCGTAGAACGCGGGGTCGTCGAGCTGCTCCACCAACGCCGCCAGGTCGGTCACCCGCAGAGTCTGCCGTCGACCGGATCCGGCGTCGAGGCTGTAGGGAGCGGCGGCGTACCCCCTACAGCCTCGACGCCGGACCGGAGCAAGGCCGGGTCACGGATCGACCTCGGCCATCGCGACCTGCACGAGCTCGACCGCGCCGGCGTTGACGAGGAAGCCGCGACCGGGAGGGAAGCGCTGCCCTGGGCGGGCCCGTAGGCGGACCCCGACCAGGTCGCCGTCGACCTCGAGGTCGGGCGCGAGGAGCAGGGCCCGACGGGACCGTCGCAGCTCGCCGACCCAGCCGCCGAAGGCACGCGCCGCGCCCGCGGGATCGATGGCGGCGACGAGTCGCACCGCACGGGTCGCGCCGACGGCCAGGATCCGCTCGACCCTTTCGGCGATGGGTCCGTCGACCGCCAGCTCGCCGTCGTCGAGCAGCACGACCATCGGTCCGCACCCCGCGCTGGACGAGCTGTCGAGCCACGCGAGCACCTCGTCGAGCACGGCGAGCGCGGCAGCGACACCGTCGCGCGGCCGGACCGCGACCGCCTCGAACCCCGGATCGCCCCGCCGCAAGGAGCTCGCGATCGCCGCGAGCGCATGGGTGCGCCCGCTGCCGCGCGGGCCCACGACGAGGAACGGATCGTGGGTGAGGTCGACCGACCGCGGTTCGAAGGATCGGTCCGCGAGCGCGATCACCGCAGTGAGACGACGGGCGGGCGCAGGCAGCGATTCCAGGGGAATCGCGGTGTCGAGCGTCGGCACGCCGGACGCCTGCATGCAGCCGCGCCCGCGCGCCGCGTTCCCGAGCGCGGTGACGGCGACGCGCTGACCCTCCGCGGTGTGGTCACTCCCCGCCACCGCGAGCTGCACCTCACGACCGTCGGTGAGCAGGGCGCGACCGGCTGGGAGCCCGGCGGAACGGGCGCCGAAAGCCCGGTGGGCCGGACTGTCGTCGGGGTCGGTGCTCCGGAGCAGGAGGCGCAGCGGCATCGCGGCGGTCAGCGACGCGGGGAGTGCGTGCAGCCGGTCGGCCGTGATGACGATATGGATGCCGACCGTCCGACCGGCGCTGACGACGCGATGCAACGTGGACACCCAGTCGCCCAGGTCGAGCCGCTCGTAGACCGCGGCGAACGACGCGTAGTCGTCGATCAACACGAACAACCTCGGGAGCTGCACCGTCGCGTCGCGACCCCGCAACTCGCCGACCGTGCCGACGCCGGCCTCCGCGATCGCCGCGGCGCGCGTCTCGAGCTGGTCGTGCAAGTACCCGAGGAGTGCGGTCACGCGGTCGGTATCGGCGACCGGGATCACGGCACCGCAGTGCGGCAACGCGTCGAGCGGATCGAGGCCGTGGCCGGCAGCGTCGATGGCGAAGACGAGCGCGTCGGTGGTGTCGAGCGCGGCGACGGCCGCGGCGAGGGTCAGCAGCGCGGTGGTCTTGCCGCTGCCGCCGGCACCGACGATCGCGAGCGCGCCGCTCGACTCGAAGTCGACCACGAACGGGATCTGGCGTTGCCGGCGGGGATCGTCGAGCTGCCCGATGGTGACCGAGCGGGCCCGGTCGCGATCCGCGCCGCGATCGGGCGCGATGTCGGCGAGGGGAATGCAGGCGGGAAGGGGAGGCAGCCATGGCGCGCACGCCGGTTGCGCCTCCACCGCCGTGGCCGCGGCCTGGACCGCGCCCACGAGACGCGTCAGGTCGGTGGGCCCGGACACCGGGTCGACGGCTTGCGCTTCGTCGACCGCGAGCGGAAACTCGTGCACGGTCGGTCCGGTGATTGTCCGCTTCGGCACGACCGGGCCACCGGCGTACGCGCACTGGACCTCCACCAGCTCGCGTGGACCGGTCCGTAGGAACGCCCGACCGGGAAGCGAGCGGGGGATGGTCGCGGCGTCGGCGGTGCCGATCACGTCGCGACTGTCGTCGGCTTCGTGGACGCGGAGCGCGATGCGCAGGTTCGCGTTGGCCCGCACGTGCTCGCTGACGATCCCGTTCGGCCGTTGCGTCGCGAGGACGAGATGGATGCCGAGGCTCCGGCCCCGTTGGGCGATGTCGACGACTCCGTCGACGAACTCCGGTACGTCGCGGACGAGCGCGGCGAACTCGTCCACGACGATGACCAGGCTGGCCGGGGCGCGCTCAGGCGAACGGCGCTCGAGATCCACCAGGTCCTTCTCGCGGGCGTCGTGGAGCAGGAGCTCGCGCCGTTTCACCTCCGCGTCGAGCGACGTGAGCACGCGTCGGGCCGATTCGCGGTCGAGGTCGGTGACGAGTCCGACCGAGTGGGGCAGCTCCACGCACTCCCGGAACGCCGCGCCGCCCTTGTAGTCGACGAGCAGGAAGTTGATCCGCCGTGGGCTGTGGGTGGCGGCCAGCGAAGCGATCAGGGTGCGGAGCAGTTCGCTCTTCCCGGATCCGGTCGTCCCGGCTACGAGCGCGTGCGGGCCGTCGAGTCGGAGGTCGATCTGCACGGGGCCGCCGGCGCCGATCCCGATCGTGGCCTGCAGGCCGGGACCGGGCTCCGTCCAGCGGGCGACGATCGCCTCGGCCATGCGGTCGTTCAGGAGCAACGCGGCGGGAAGCGCGACCGAACGGGGCAGCGCGCCCGAGGATCGGGACGCGGTGATGTCGCGGATACCGGCCAGCGTGGTGGCCACCTGACGTGCGAGTGCGGTCGACGCTTCGTCGGCGAGGCACGACGTGGTCTCGGGCCCATCGACGGAGGACCACGACGCGTGGAGCGCGCCGGCATCCCGGCCGAGCACGATGCTCGTCCGACATTCGCCCGGCACGTCGTCGGCGTGCGGCGCGAGCCAGATCGTGAACACGCGCGCCGCGGGCCCGTCGGTCAGGAGGCGCGCCGCTTCCGACCGATCCGTGACGGCCCTGCCGTCGAGCAGGACCACCACGCTCGGTCCGTCGGTCGGGTGGTCGGTCGCGAACCCCAGTGCTTCGCGGGTGCGAACGTCGACGAGATCCAGCAACGCGCGCACGCGTGCCTCGCCGGCTGCCTGGCCCGATGCGAGCATTTCGGGAAGGCCTTCGACGCCACCGTGTGGGAGCCAGTCGAGCCACCTCCACGCATCGGGAGATTCGGTTCCGACGATTGCGAGAACCGCCACGTCCCTGGGGCTGTGACGGGTCGCGACCTGGAGCAGCAGGGCGCGCGCGGTCGCGGCGACGTCGGCCGTCGCCCCCGAGAGGGCGACCGGGCCCTCGGTGTTCAGTCGGACCGCGATCGGGACCGCGGGCAGGGTCACCGGGCCCAGACGATCAGCGGCCAGCATCCGCAGCTCGGGATCACCGTGGTCAGCCAACGTTGCTTCGGAACGCGCGACCGACGCGGCGGTGCCGATCCGGAGCTCGAGGAAGTCGGCGTCGGCGGGCCGCCGGTCCCACAGACCCGGACGAGAGTTCCGGGCGCGTTCGGCGAGGACCACGAGGTCGGGATGCGCACCCCGGCGCGCGTGCAGCTCCACCGCGCGGGCCGCGGCGAGCCGCGCGGCAGCTGCGTCGAGCCGGGCCAGAAACGCCTGGCGCTCGCTCCGGAAGCGCCGGTGGCCGCGCCGGCCGTCTTCGACGAAGGTCCAGACGCCGATGACGGGGGAGAGCGCCATGAAGACGAGGAGCATCGTGCTCCCGGTGAGCACCCACGCGGCGAGGCCGATGAGCGCCGGCGCAAGCGAGACACCCCAACCGAGGTGACGGCGGGGCGGTGTCTCCGGCGGCGCGGGAACGCGGATCGGCTCCGGCGGGGTGTAGGCCCGTGGTCTCGGCGGTCGGTTGAAGGCGAGCCGACCCGTATCGTCGGGCGTGCGCGGGTCGCGGGGACTCTCGAGCGGCTCGGGAAGGCGACGGACCGCGAGCTGGTGGGCGCCGATCCGGATCACCTCGCGGCCGTCGATCGAGGTGGGCGAGTCGATGCACACGTCATCGATGAACACCGCAGCGTCGGGTGCCGGCGTGACCGCGGCCGCGCCTCCGTCATTGACGTCGAGCCAGAGGTGCGTCAGCAGCAGCCCCGCGTCGGGGAGGGTCATCGCGGCGCCGGGCCCGCGTCCGACGACGTGGCGTCCGGCGCCGATCTCCGCGCGACGACCGGTGCCCGGCCCGCCCACGACGGCGATCTCGAGCAACGCGGCGGCAGACGGTCGGCGGCCGAGGAGGTGCCGCGCGCTCGGAGCAACCCGCGTGGGCTCGACGTCGTGACACGCCGCCATCGCGTGGGCGGTTCCGTGACTCTCGCCCTCCACGAGTGCGTCGCCCGCCCGCAGACCGATCGAGGTGACGTCCTGGTGCGGACGCAACCACGTGCCGCTCCGGGCGTGGAACAGGGGCGCGGACGCTCCGGGCGCGGTGCCGGGTACGAGGGCGCGGCTCAGGCCGGCCGTGGTGCAGGCCGGATCGATGTCGACGACCGCGTCCCGTGCGGGCCCCGTGACCGGGACCACGACCAGGGGCACCCGCAGCGGACCGGTCGTGGTCATCGCTTTGCCGCCGCGTCGACGGAAGGTCGAGCGATCTCGGGGCCGGCCGTCGACCACCACTGGTGCAGCTCGCGGAGGTCGCCGTCGAGACGGAGCGCGCGGCCGATCGTGCGTACAGCGTCGGTGGTCCACGCCAGGCGGGCTCCGTCGGGCTGGACCGTGCAGCGGTAGTTCCCCGAGGGCGCCATGTCGGCGGATGCCGCGCGCCACGTCCAGTCGTCGGCGAGGCCCTGGGAGCAGAGGTCTTCGTGGTCGGTCCGGAGCGGGAGCAGCGACGACCCGAAGGCGACGTGCATCGCGGCGGTGGTGGGGTAGCGCTCGTACCGCACCTGGACCGGGCCATCGGAGCACGTGAGCACCGCGAGCGCCGGGCGGGGATCGGTCGTGGCGTGGCACGACGGGCGGATGGCGGCGGGCACCGAAGCCCGCAGGGCTCGCCGGGCCCGCGCCGACCCGGCGCTTCCGACGCGTCGGCTCGCCTGGGCCGAGGTGCGCGGAAGGGTGCCGGAGTCGCGACCCGGGAGCGCGAACCCGCTCGTGGCCGCGAGCGCTCCGACCGCGAGACCGCCTGCGAGCACGAGCGTGGCCCGACGTCGCAGGCGCGCACGGCCCGGACGCGTCGTCGCGGCCGCACCGCGATCGGCCGGCGGGACGGATGTCGAGCAGTCGACGAGTCCGGGAGCGAGCGCGGCGAACAGATCCGTCACCGTCGCGGGGCGCGACTCGGGCGACGCCGCGAGAGCTGCGGCGAAGGCGTCCGACAGGCACGGGTCGAGATCGGGCCGGACCTCGGTGAAGCGGGGGAGCTCCCCGTCGGGATCCGGCGGCCAGAACCCGAAGGCGTCGGCGGCTGCGGCCGAAGGCGGGGCGCCGGCGAGGCATTCCCAGACCACTGCCGCGAACGCGTGCACATCGGCAGGGGCCGCAAGTGTCTCGTCGCGCCCGCCGGGCGGTTGTCGGTGCGGGATGGTCGCTTCGCCCACACCGGTGAGTGCAGCCCGCTCCCGGGGCCCGCCGAGTCCGGACAGCACGATGTGGTCGGGGTCGACGCATGCGTGGACGATCCCCCGTTCGTGCAGCGCGTCGAGGGCGTCGGCGAGCGGGCCGAGCAGGCGGGCGACACGCGCCGGTCCGAGACGGCGTTCCCGGTCGAGGAGTTGGCGCAGGCTTCCGTCGGCGAACATCTGGAACGCCAGGTAGACGACCCCGTCGGCCTCTCCCGCGTCGAGGAGGGGGACGACGTTCGGGTGATCGAACGCGGCGGCCCGCCGCGCCTCCTGCACCAAGCGGGCACGCGCCGCAGGGTCGTCGACCG
>JAODBH010000227.1 GCA_025463865.1 Actinomycetes bacterium
CCCACACCGCGGGACGTTTCTCGGCGAAGGCCCGGGGTCCCTCCTCCTGATCCGGGTGGCCCCAGAGCCCGGTGAGCTCCCGCGCCCCCGCGCGGCTCGCGTCGGTGAGGCCCTGCTCGAGCGCGCCCCACAGCGCGCGCTTGGTCGCGGCCATGGCCGCGGGTGAGTTGCGTGCGATCACCTCGCCCAGCTCCTGCGCCGCGGCCCGGAGCCGGTCGGGCGGGTCGACGATCTGGCTGATCATCCCGAGGTCGAGCGCGCGCGAGGCCGACATGCGCTCGAAGCGGCCGGTGAGCGCCATGCGCATGACCGCTTCGAACGGCATC
The DNA here is from genome assembly GCA_025463865.1 of Actinomycetes bacterium. GTDB lineage: Bacteria > Actinomycetota > Acidimicrobiia > IMCC26256 > Chersky-534 > Chersky-534. The sequence continues at coordinate 327 of JAODBH010000227.1, forward strand.
CGCCGGATGAGGCCGATGGCCTCGATCGTGACCGCTTGCCCGATGGAGACGTGGGGGTCGAAGAACTGCGCGTCGGACCCGGCGATCACGATGTCGGCGTCGGCGACCCAGTGGAACCCTCCGCCGCAACAGATGCCATTGACCGCGGTGATCACCGGCTTCCACACCTGCTGGTGCCACGCCGTGAAGTGCAGATCCCAGTCCGCGACAGATTGCCGGTAGCGCTCCATCCCGACCCCGTCGCTCGCGATCTCCGCGACGTCGACGCCGGTCTGGAAGGCGCGGCCGTTGCCGGTGTGCACGATCACCCGCACGTCGGGATCGGCGTCGAGCTCCTTCCAGGCGATCGCGAACTCGTCCCGCATCCGGGCCGACATCGCGTTGAGCTGGTCGGGCCGGTTGTTCACCAGCCATCCGACCGGCCCGTCGACGAACACCTCGAGGCATTCGAACGTCGAGTACTCCATCAGATCTCCTGCCATCTGGGCTCGCGCTTCTCGGCGAAAGCGAGCGGGCCCTCGGTCTGGTCGGGGTGACCCCACATGTCCATGAGCAGCTGCGCGCCGGCCCGGCACGCCTCGGTGAGTCCCAGCTCCAGCGCGCCCCACAACGCCTGCTTCGACGCCCGCATCGCCGCCGGCGAGTTGCGCGCCACGGTCTCGCCGAGGCGCTGTGCCGCCGCCCGCAGCTCGTCGGGCGCCACGACCTCGCTCAGGATCCCGAGTTGGAACGCGCGCTCGGCGGTGATCCGCTCGTACCGGCCGACCAGGGCCATCCGGAGCACCGCCTCCATCGGCGACTTCCGGGCCAGGCCGATGCCCTCGTACGCCGTCACCTGGCCGATGGAGACGTGGGGATCGAGGAACGTGGCCGTCGAGGCCGCGATGACGATGTCGGCGTCGGCCACGAAATGGAGACCGCCGCCCGCGCATACGCCATTGACCGCGGCGATGACCGGCTTCCACACCTGGTTGTGCCAGGCGGTCAGCTTGAGCTCCGCGTCGCGCGTCCGGCGCGACTGCTCACGCAGGGCGTCCTTGTCGCTTGCCAACTGCACGACGTCGAGCCCGGTCTGGAACGCGCGTCCCGCACCGGTGTTGACGATCACGCGTACCGCGGGGTCGCGGTCGAGTTCGCGCCACGCGTCCTCGAGCTCGCGGAGCATGACCGCGTTCATCGCGTTCCCCGCGTCGGGACGGTTGAAGGTGAGCCAGCCGACAGGACCGTCGCGTTCGACGAGGAGCGTCTCGTGGCTCACGACCGCGGCACGTCCTTCCACGGCGCGGCCGCATACGGGTCAGGCTCGCGCGGCAGTCCCAGGACCCGTTCGCCGAGGATGTTCTTGTTGACCTCGGTGGTGCCGCCCTCGATCGTGTTGGCCCGGCTCCGCAACATGCCGGCCACCTCGTAGGGCAACCCGTCGGCGTAGGCGGCGGTCGGGTCGGCTTCCCACGCCACCGCGTCCATGCCGAGGAGATCGCACGCGAGGAGTTGGATCCGCTGGTTGAGATCGCCCTGGTGCACCTTGCCGATCGAGCTCTCCGGGCCCGGAGCCCGCCCCGACTTCACCGCCGCCCGCACCCGCTGATTGGTCCAGCCCCTGATGCGTTCCTCGGCGTAGACACCCATGAGCTGCTGCCGTGTGGCGGCGTCGTGTGGCGCGTGCGCAAGCAGCCGACGGACACCGGACCCGCCGATGCGGTCGACGCCACCGCTGCCCGAACCCGAGACCATCTGCCGCTCACCGGACAGGGTCGCGTTGGCCACGCTCCAACCGTCGCCGACCGCGCCGACGCGTTGGTCGTCGGCGACACGGGCGTGATCGAGGAACACCTCGTTGAAGTCGACCTCGCCCCCGATGTGCCGCAACGGTCGCACATCGACCCCGGGCTGATGCAGGTCGACGAGGAAGTAGGTGATGCCCCGGCGCTTCGGCGCCTCGGGGTCGGTGCGCGCGAGCAGCACGCCGAAGTCGGCGAGGTGCGCCCAGGTGGTCCAGACCTTCTGGCCCGTGACCATCCAGTCGCCGCCGGCCTCGCGCTCGGCCCGGCACGCGAGGGACGCGAGGTCGGAGCCCGCTCCCGGCTCGCTGAAGAGCTGACACCAGATCTCCTGGTTGCGCACGATCGGCGGCAGGTAGCGCAGCCGTTGCGCCTCGCTGCCGTGTGCGAACAGGGCGGGCGCGCAGAGGTTGAGTCCGAGGGGGTTGAGCCGGCCCAGGTTGTAAGGAGCGAGCTCGGCCTCGGCCACCCGGGCCTGCTGTGGACGCAGGTCGAGCCCGCCGTAGCCGCGCGGCCAGGTAGGAACGACGAGCCCGGACGCGCCGAACGCCGGGTACCAGCCGGCGTAGTCGGCGCGGGTGCGCACGAGCCGGATCGCGGCGGAACCACCGCTCGTTGCCGCGTCGCGCCAGGTGGCAGGCACGTTCGCTTCGACCCAACCCTTCGTGGCCCCGGCGATCTCGGCGTCGCTGCTCTCGGGCCCGATCTCGAGCGCCTTCATCGTCCGGTGAATCCCGGCGGGCGCTTCTCGCGGAATGCCGCGAGACCCTCGCGGAAGTCGGCGCTGCGGGAGGAGATCTCGAGCGCGAACGCCTCATCGCGCAGGTGTTCGTCGACCCCGCGGTGCGACGACTCGTGCAACAACCACTTCGTGAGGCCCAACGTCACGGTCGGGCCCTGCGCGAGTCGCTCGACCAGTGCGTCGGCCGTGGCGTCGAGCTCCGGAGCCGGGACCGACGTGTGCACCATCCCCCAACTCGCGGCCGCCTCCCCGGAGACCGCGGTACCGAGCAGCAGCATGTCGCGGGCCCGGACCTCGCCGACGCGGCGTGGCAGGACCCACGTGCCGCCGCTGTCGGGGGTGAAGCCCCGTTCGGCAAACGGTTCCCAGAGACGCGCGTCGTCGGCCACGACCGCGAAGTCGGCCGCGAGCGCGAGGTGGAGCCCGATTCCCGCGCACCAACCCCGCACCGCGGCGACGATCGGGACCTGCACGGTGAGCATCAAGGGCACGAGTCGATGGGCCTGCGACGGCATGCGGCGCTGGATCGCACCGACTCGGGGTTTGGCCGCATCGCCGGCAGCGTTGCGGCCGACGAGGTCGAACCCGCTGCAGAAGTGGTCTCCCGCCCCGGTGATCGCGATCGCCCGCACCGCCTCGTCGCGGCCGGCGGCGTCGATCGCGTCGATCAGCGCGAGGACCATGTCGTCGTCGATCGCGTTGCGCTTGGCCGGCTTGTCGAGGTGCAGCCGCAGGACGCCGTCGGCGCCGAGGGCGATCCCGAGATGGTTCACGGACCCGTAGCTCATGGCTGATCCTCCGCGAAGCGGGTGGCGATCGCGTCGAGCGCGGTCTGCAGGTCGGTGGCACGCCCCGGCGGGTCGGGTAGCCGCACCGGACCGTGCTCGCGGCTCGGCAGCAGGATCGTCGCGTGGCCCGGGGTCGTCTCCTCACCGCGCTGGTTGCGGGCGGTGAGCTCGAGATCGACGGCAGGACGGCCGCCGTCGGCGAGGTACTTGCGGGTCACCACCCCGCGCAGCCACTGCGTGTCGCCGACGTAGTTGAACCGCCGGAACTCGCAGTCGAGCTTCCACAGCCACGCGTCGTCGCCCATCCAGTCGGTGCAGAGGTGGATGAGCCAGGTCTCGCGCATGCGGCCGTAGTCGAAGGTGGTCGGGTTGCCGGACCGACGCGCGAACTCCGGGTCCCAGTGCACGCGTTGCATGACATCCCACGCGTTGAGCTCGTCCTTGTGGAAGAAGCCCGGGATGCGCCGCCGATTCTCGTAGGCGAGGCGCAAGGGTTGCACGCCGTAGAGACCCATGCCCATGCCGACGTGCCAGCAGACCATGTCGGTGACGGTGAGCGGGCCCTTCACCATCGGGCCGACCTCGTCGCCCTCGTCGACGTCCTCGAACCAGCGCGGGTCCGCGCCGCGCGGGCCTTCCGACGCGTACTGGGCGTCGATCTCGGCGAGTTGCTCGTCGGTGTACGGAGCGATCGTCACCGCGTCGTACTTCTTGCGCTTGCGGGCCTTGGTCCGTTCGGTGCGGATCATCAGCCGGTATTGCGCGGACAGCAGAGTTCCCGCGTCGTCGCGGAAGACCTGGCCGGTCCACACGTGGACGGCGCGGTCGGCGAACTCCGAGGTCTTCTCGAGCACGCCGATCAGCGCGTTGCGCCGGGTGGTGCGGGTGTTCGGGCGCAGCGGCGCCCACCACTCCCGCGACGTCGCCGAGTAGAAGGCGTGCACGCCGCGCCGCGGGTCGCCCTTCATCCGGTCGCGGTACTCGGGCGGGACCTCGGTGACCTCGTCCTCGCCGATCAGCGAGTCACCGCCGACGAGCGGCGGCGGCGCGATCGGGCCGCCCCAGCGCGTCCCGGCGGCGTACTCGGGGTCGCACCACAGCGGGTTGTCGTCGCCGTAG
>JAODBH010000249.1 GCA_025463865.1 Actinomycetes bacterium
CGCAGACGAATCCGGCCCAGCCGCAGGCGGACGCGGTGGCTACGGCCGTCCCGGGGTGCAGTCCCGGCACCCGACCGGCAGCAGTGAACACGGCCGGAACGACGGAGGCCAACCCGATGCCAAGGCAGGCGAACCCGACGAGCGCGGCGATCGGCCGGGCCACCACGAGGGCCGCGGCGAACCCGACGGTTGCGACAGCGGCGAGTCGCGGCAGCAACCGTTCGGCACGGAAGCGGGTCAGCAGGCGATTGCCGGACAGGCGGACGATCACCATTGCGGCGGAGAACGCGGCGTAGCCCAGACCGGGTACGACACCGGTGGTGTGCAACGGTCCGGACAAGTAGACCGCGGCCCAATCGGCAACGGCGCCCTCGCACAGCATCGATGCGAATGCGATCGCGCCCAACAGGACCATCCCGCCGGACCAGCGCGAGACCGAGGCCCTTGGACACGGGTCCGGATCGGACGCGGCGTCGGGACGCTCGGCGGCGGCCGGCAGCAACCGCGCGGTGAGTAACCCGGCGACGAGCAGAGCGACCGTGCCCAATGCGAGCAATTGCACGCTGAGGCTGACGCCGGCGGCGACCGCGAGCGCGCCGATTCCGGCGCCCACGAACGCGCCGATGCTCCAACTGCCGTGCAGCCCCGACATGAGCACACGCGCACCGGTCCGCTCGACCGCGATGGCCTGGGTGTTCATCGCGACGTCGAGCGTGCCCTGGAATGCGCCCCAGACGAAGAGGGCCGCGAACAACGTCGATACGCCGCCGATCAAGCCGACCAACGGCCCGGTCGCGCAGTAGCCGACCAGCGCGACCTGCACGACGCGGCGGCTGCCCAGCCGCGGCAGCAGCCAGGATGACGCGATCATCGCGATCACCGACCCGACCGGCGCGCCCAGCAACGCGAACCCGAGCGTGCCGTCGGTGAGGCCAAGGTGACCCTTGACGTCGGGGATGTGCGCGGTCCACGACGCGAACAACAGCCCGTGGACGACGAACACCGCGGTCACCGCGATTCGCGGCCAGCGCACCGAGCGGCCGGCCGCGGTGGCAGCCTCCAATGTCGTGTCAGACACGATGCACTTCCACCCCGGCCGCCTCGAGCGCGGCCGCCGCCGAGTCGGGGGCGCTGCCGTCGGTGACGACCACGTCGACCGCAGCCAACTCGCACACCACCGCCAACGCGGCCCGGCCGAACTTGGCGCCGTCCAGGGCGAGCACGCTGCGACGAGCCGACGCCAGCAGCGCCAGCTTGACCGCGGCGTCACCCAGGTCGTGGGCCATCATCTGCCCCTCCGGCGACACTCCACAGCAGCCCAGGACGACGGTGTCGAAACGCAGCGCCGCGATCCCGGCCAGGGCCATCGGGCCGACCATCGCCAGCTCACCGGCGCGGGTCTCCCCGCCCGGCAGCATCAACCGGATCGACGGTGACCCGGCCAGCGCCATCGCCGCGTGCAACGACATCGGCATCACCGTCAACCGCCGTCCGGTCAACGCCCGCGCCGTCTCGACCACCGTGGTGCCACTGTCCAGGCCGACGGCCTCGCCGTCGGAGATCAACGCCGCCACCGCCGCGGCGATCCGCCGCTTGCTGTCGACGGCCTCGAGCTCACGCATCGCAAACGGCAGTGCTTCCCCGCGCATCAGCAGGTTCACCGCCCCGCCGCGAACCCGCCGGGCCACACCCCGTGCCACCAACAGGTCCAGGTCACGGCGGATCGTCAGCTCGGCCGTGCCGAACTCCGCAGCCGCTGCCGCCACGTCGATCCGGCCATCACGGCGCAAGGTCCCGACCAGCTCACTGAGTCGCTCGGTTGCGTCCACGCCGGTAGCATACATAATCGCTGTTCGTACATACATCTTGAATGTACGCAGCAACGGGCTCCCACCGAGTCTGGCTCGGGCGGCGCTGGCTCTCTTGACGTAGTTCGCGCGGTACGCCCGCCGTTGTGGAAGCGGCCTCAGGGCCGGCGCCACGCGCGTTCGAACGGGAGCCGCCACGCGTCGGGCGCGATGAGTTGGTGCATCGCGTTCGGGCCCCAGGATCCGGGCGGGTAGGGCCGCACGGGTGGCGGGTTGTCGAGCAGCGGTTGCGACCGCTCCCAGAGATCCTCGATGCCGGCCGCGCTGCTGAAGAGCGTGTGGTCACCGAGCATCGCGTCGTAGATCAACCGTTCGTACGCCTCGAGCACGTCGGCGGTGCGGCCGGTCTCGTGCAGCGAGAACTGGAGGCTCTGCTTGTCGAGCCGCATCCCCGGGCCCGGGCGCTTGCCGTAGAAGGACAGGGAGAGCCTCGACGCGTCGGCCAGATCGAAGGTCAGGTGGTCGGGACCGTGCGCGCCGACCCCCGATCCGAGCGGGAACATGCTCTTCGGCGGCTCGCGGAATGCGATCGAGATGATCCGTGCCCCCTCGGCCATCCGCTTGCCGGTGCGCAGATAGAACGGGACTCCGGCCCAGCGCCAGTTGTCGATCTCGCAGCGCAACGCGATGAAGGTCTCGGTCTCCGAGTGCGGGCGCACTCCCGGTTCTTCGAGGTAGCCGTCGTACTGGCCCCGAACCACCTGCGACGGCTCGATCGGGCTGAGTGACCGGAAGACCTTGTCCTTCTCCTCGCTGATGGCCCGTGGGGTCAGCGCGGTGGGCGGCTCCATCGCCATGAACCCGAGGACCTGGAACAGGTGCGTGACGACCATGTCGCGGTACGCGCCCGTCCTCTCGTAGAAGCCCATGCGGGTCCCGATCGAGAGCGCCTCGGGCACGTCGATCTGCACGTGCGCGATGTGCTGCCGGTTCCAGATCGGTTCGAACAGACCGTTCGCGAACCGGAACGCCAGGATGTTGAGCGCTGCCTCCTTGCCGAGGAAGTGGTCGATACGGAAGATCTGGCTCTCGTCGAAGGTCGCGTGCAACGCGTTGTTGAGCTGCCGCGCGCTCCTGAGGTCGGTGCCGAACGGCTTCTCCATGATGATGCGGGCCCGTTCGGCGAGGCCCGCCTTACCCAGCATCTCGACCACCTCGATCGATGCGGAGGGCGGCACACTCAGGTAGTGGAGCCGGGCCACGTCGTCGCTGCCGAGCTCGCGCTCGAGGTCGGCGACCCGTTCGGCGAGGCACTCGGGGCCGGACGACTGGTGGACGAAGGAGAGCCGGTGACGGAAGTCGTCCCAGTCGTCGTCCGGGACGCCGTTGTGGGCGAACTCCTCGAGCGCGGTGTGCGCGAAGGCGCGGAAGCCGTCGTCGTCCAGGTCGTCGAGCGACGTCCCCAGGATCCGGTAATCGGGCAGCAGCCCCGCCTGGGCCAGGTGGAACAGGCCGGGGAGGAGCTTGCGCCGGGCCAGGTCGCCGGTGGCTCCGAACAGGACCATGACCTGCGGACGCAGGGGCGAGATGAGGTTCGAGCTGATGTCCCTCGGTTCCGCGCGCATACGCACAACCTGGATGTGCCCCGACCCGGCGTCGAGCGAACTTCTTGTGAACGGGGCCTGAGCCCACGTCGACCGGAGTGGCGGTCGGCTCAGGCGGGCTCGTAGCCGCCAGGGTTCTCCTGCTGGAAGCGCCAGGCGTCGCGGCACATGTCGAGGACGTCACGCCGGGCCCGCCAGCCGAGCTCGACGGCCGCTCGCTCCGGGTCGGCGACCAGCTCCGCGACGTCGCCGGGGCGCCGGGCCACGATCCGGTACGGCAGCTCCCGCCCACACACCTCGGTGAAGGCCGCGAGCAGCTGGAGCACCGACGTGCCGGTACCGGTGCCCAGGTTCAGGCTCCGGAAGCCCGGTGACGTCATGTGTTCGAGAGCCACGCGGTGACCCTCGACGACGTCCATCACGTGGATGTAGTCACGCACGCCGGTGCCGTCGACGGTCGGGTAGTCATCGCCGAACACGGAGAGCTCATGGAGACGGCCCACCGCGAGCTGCGTGAGGTACGGCATGAGGTTGTTGGGGATCCCACGCGGGTCCTCCCCGATCCGGCCGCTCTCGTGGGCGCCGACGGGGTTGAAGTAGCGGAGCGCCATGACGGACCACGCGGTCTCGACCGCACACGCGTCGGCGAGGATCTGCTCGCCCATCCACTTGGTGCGGGCGTACGGATTGGTCGGCCGCGGTGGCGTGTCCTCCAGGATCGGCACGTCGTCGGCGTCGCCGTAGATCGAGCAGGAGGACGAGAAGACGAGCCGGTCGACCTCGTGGGCGCGCATCGTCCGGAGCAGGTTCAGGAGCCCGCCGACGTTCGACTCGTAGTACTCGATCGGCATGGCCACCGACTCGCCCACGGCCTTGCGCGCCGCGAAATGGATGACGGCGTCGATGTCGTGCGCGGCGAACACCGACTCGAGCTCGGCGGGATCACGCACGTCGATCTCGTAGCTCGGGATCTCCACTCCCACGAGCTCCGCGACGCGGTCGAGCGCGCGCGGCGAGCTGTTGGAGTGGTCGTCGACCACGACCACGTCGACGCCATGCGTCGCGAGATCGACGCAGCAGTGACTCCCGATGAAACCGGCACCGCCGGTCACGAGCACGCTCATCCGCTGAACGCTAACGACTCGAGGCCGACAATCCGCGTCCGGCGTCTCGAACGTGGGCCGACCGGGGAGCGGCGGGGGGTGCTCAGGGTGTGTCGCCGGCGGTGAGACCGAGGTTCGCGTAGATGTCACGCGTCGCGTGCGAACGGTTGAGCGTGTAGAAGTGCAGCCCGGGAGCGCCGGCGTCGAGCAGCCCGCGGCAGAGCTCGGTCGCGGCGTCGATGCCCTCGCGCCGCACCGCTTCGGCGTCGTCACCGTGCCGCGCGAGCCGGGTCTCGAGCTCGGGAGGGAACGCGGCCCCCGACATCGCCGCCATGCGGGAGACCGAGGCGATGTTGGTGACGGGCATGATGCCGGGCAGGACGGGCGCGGTGACGTCGTGGGCTGCCATGTCGTCCATGAACGCGGTGTAGTCGCCGACCCGGAAGAAGAACTGGCTCACCCCGAAGTCGGCGAGGTGGAGCTTCCGGGCCTGGTTCCGGCGGTCCGTCTCGCGGTCCGACGACGCCGGATGGCCTTCGGGATGCACCGCGACACCGACCGAGAAGTCGCCGGTCTCGCGGACGAGCTCGACCAGGTCGGTTGCGTACGGCAGCTCGCCCGGCCCGAGACCGAGCTCGGCGGGAGGATCGCCGTGCAGGGCCAGGATGTTCTCCACCCCGGCATCGAGGTAGCGGCTGACGATCTCCTGCAGCTCGGCCCGGCTGTGGCCCGCACACGTGAGGTGGGCCATGGGGGTCATCGAGGTGCGGGTCAGGATCCCGACGACCACGTCGTGGGTGCGCTCCCGGGTGGAACCGCCGGCTCCGTAGGTGACCGACACGAACGAGGGGCCCAGCGGCTCCAGCTCCAGGAGAGCCTGTTCCAGCTGCGCTTCCGCGGCCGGGGTCTTCGGCGGGAAGAACTCGAAGGAGTAACTCCGGCCGCGCGAGAGGACGTCGCTGATCTTCATGGCTGCGGAAGCCTACGCGACCGCCAAACCGCCGGAACCCGCCGTCCGACGGGTTCCTCCGAGGTCGGGCCGGTGTTGCCGGCCCCCCGCGCGGTGGCATGCTGCCTCTGTGCGCCGACCCGTTCGGCCACGTACCGGTCGGATAGGGAGGATTGCGGCACCTTGGCGGACATGAAGGTCGTCGGCAAGGTCGGGCGCATCACCGGAACCGTCCGGCCGGGCGAGATCGGCGAGGTGATGATCGAGGTGCGCGGCGGCAGCGAGGCGTACCACGCCTACGCCGCCGACAAGGGCGAGACCATGTCGGTCGGCGAACGCGTCGTCGTCATCGAGTACTTCCCGCCCCGAACCGTCGTCGTCACCCCGATGTAGCGAGTGCTCTGCAGGTAGCGCGTCACCCGGAGTCACGGGTCAGTCCGAGGACGCAGGATGCGTCCGGAAAGCGTGATCGAAATGCTGCTCCTCTGGATCGGCGGAGGCATCGTCGTCGCACTGCTCCTCGTGTGGTTCCTCTTCATGACCATGTGGCATGTCGCCGAGCCGAACGAGGCGCTCATCATCTCGGGCCTCCGCGAGCACAGCTCGCCCGACGGCGTGGACGAGACCCTCGGGTTCCGGATCGTGACGGGCAAGGGCACCTTCGTGATGCCGTTCGTCCAGAAGGTGCGGAAGTTGTCCCTCGACCTGCGCGAAGCCGAGCTCGCGATCGACTGCGTGACCCACCAGGGCATCCCGCTCGGCATCAAGGGCGTCGTGATCTTCAAGGTGGGCGACGACTTCGCGTCGATCGCCAACGCGGCCCGGCGCTTCCTCGATCAGCAGGGCCAGATGGAGCTGCGGGTGCACAACGTGTTCGCCGGCCACCTGCGCGCCATCGTCGGCCAGATGGCCGTCGAGGAGATGATCCGCGACCGGGAGAAGCTCACGCAGCTCACCCGCGCGTCCTCCGGCACCGAGATGGAGAAGCTCGGCCTCATCGTCGACTCGCTCCAGATCCAGGAGATCGACGACCCCACCGGCTACATCGCCAACCTCGGGAAGCCCCACGCCGCCGCGGTGGCCAGCCTGGCCCGCATCGCGCAGGCCCAGTCGGACCAGGAAGCGACGCAGAAGGAGCAGGAGGCCGAGGCGCTCAAGGCCGAAGCCCGTCGCTCGAGCATGGTGAAGCAGGCCGGGTACCAGGCCGAGGTCGACCGGGCCGCGGCGGTCGCGCAGCAGTCGGGTCCGCTGTCCGAGGCCCAGGCCCGTCAGGAAGTCGTCGTGCAGGAGACCAAGGTCGCCGAGCTCGAGGCTCAGCGCGAGGAGCAGCGGCTGCAGGCGACCGTGCGCAAGCCGGCCGACGCGAAGGCGTACGAGCAGGTGACGCTCGCCCGCTCCGAGCGCGACGCGCGCATCGCCCACGCGGAAGCCGAGAAGCAGGAAGTGGAGCTGGCCGCCGACGCCAACGCGCAGCGCATCAAGCTGACCGCGAACGCCGAGGCCGAGCACGTGAAGGTGCAGGCCATCGCGGAGGCCGAGTCGACCCGGGCCCGCGGCCTCGCCAACGCCGATGCGACCCAGGCCGTCGGTAGCGCCGAAGGCGAGGCGATCCGGGCCAAGGCCATGGCCGAGGCCGACGGCATCAAGGCCCGCGCCGACGCGTTGGCGGAGAACCAGGACGCGGTCATCGGCCAGCAGCTCGCCGACAAGTGGCCGGAGATCGTGGAGGCCGCAGCCAAGCCGTTCGCGTCGATCGACCAGATGATCATGCTCAACGGCGCGACCGGCCTCTCGGAGGCGTTGGCCCAAGCGTTGAGCCAGGGCGTCACCGGGCTCCAGCTCGCCCGCAGCGTTCTCGCCGGAGGCACGCGGCACGACGAGAACGGCAACGGTGCCGGCAGCGCCAACGGCGACGCCAAGACCACCGCCAAGGACACCAAGAAGCTGCCCGGGAGCGAAGGGACCGACGGCACCTGACGTGCACGGGCGTCGTCGTCGTGGAGCGGATCGCGGCGACCATGCCAGACTCCCCGGTGACGTAAATATCGCCAAGGAGCGTGGATGCCCCCCGAGAAGACGCAGTGGAAGCACCTCTACGAGGAGGTGGTCACGTCCGGCCTGTGTACGGGGTGTGCGGGTTGTGTGATCGCGTGTCCGCACGATGTGCTCGGGTACCGGGACGACTCGGGGATCTACAAGCCGTTCCAGTTGGAGGACTTCGGCGGGCCGGGTGATTGCAGTCATGGTGAGAAGGGCTGCACGAGTTGCACGCGTGCGTGTCCTCGGTTCCGTGCGTGGGAGCCGGAGATCGACGAGGCGTTGTTCGGCCGGCCCCGCGACATCAGCGAGCCGTCGGGCATCTTCAAGGACATCGTCCTCGCTCGGGCGAGTGACGAGGTGCTGCACGAGGTCGGGCAGGACGGTGGGCTCGTGTCCGCGTTGCTGCTGTACGCGTTGGAGCATGACGTCATCGACGCCGCGTTGGTGAGCTATCTCGAGGGTGACGGCAGTACGTGGAAGGCCGTGCCGGGCGTGGCCCGGACCCGTGAGGAGATCATCGCGTCGGCGGGGAGCCGTTACACGTACTCGGCGAACACGCTCGCTTACCAGGCGGCGGTCGAAGGTGGCGCGGAGCGGATCGCGTTGGTGGGTATGAGCTGCCAGTCGTCGGTTCCGCCGGTGATGCGCCAACGCAAGGCGGGCAAGGTGGCGAGGCGCTTGTCCCTCAACATCGGGTTGTTGTGCTCGAAGACGTTCGACGACGCGATCTTCGAAGAGCTGTTCGAGGCGAAGTACGGCCTGCACAAGGCCGACATCAAGAAGATGAACATCAAGGGTGTGTTCCAGATCTGGATGCACAACGGCGATTACCACGAGGTCCCGTTGAAGGAATGTCACGCTTGGACGCGTGAGGGTTGCAAGATGTGTCCCGACTTCGCGGCCGAGCACGCCGATATCTCCACCGGCGGCATCGGCGCGTTCAACGACTGGACCCTCACGATCGTGCGCACCGACGTGGGACGCGAGTTGATGGCCGGTATGGAACGCGACGGGTGGATCCAGACCCGGCCCGGCGACGACGACCCCGGCGCGATCGCGCTCATGCACAAGCTCGCCATCAAGTCGCGCAAGCGTTGGCCCGAGTTCGCCGCCGCCGGGCCGGGCGCGGTCCCACCCAAGCCGCCCACCGTCGCCGCCACCTGATCGAGCTGCAGTGACGACCCCACCCGAGACGGTGGCGATGGTCTCCGACCTCATGGACCGATCGCGGCTGAGCGCGGCCCTGCCCGGCGTGCGCTTCGTCGCCCAACCGGCCGCGTGCGCCGGCGCGGCGGTGATCGTGGTCGACCTGGCCCGGTTCGGAGACCGCATCGCCGAAGTGCGCGGCGTGGCCCCTTCTGCGCACCTGGTCGCGTTCGGACCCCACGTCGACGACACCGGTGCGCGAGCCGCGGAGCATGCGGGTGCCGACCGGGTCCTCCCCCGCTCGCGGTTCTTCCGCGACCCGGCGGCGGCCGTCGCGGAGGGCCGGGACCTGGAGTAACCCTTTCGTTCCTGGCGCGGTCCTACGGGCATGACCGATTCATTGGTGGCCCGGATCGAGGATGCAGCCACCAACGAACGGGCGATCCGCTTCGTCACCGCCACCGGTCCCGACTCCTATGACGTCGACCGGGTCACGTGGGCGGAGCTGCACCGGGACGCTCGCTCCTGGGCCGCCGCGCTGCAGCGGCGCGGACGCGGGATCAAGCCCGGCGATCACGTGGCCATCCTCGGTCCGACGTCGCGTCACCTCGTCACCGCGCTGCAGGCGACCTGGCTCACGGGCGCCACGGTGCTCGTGCTGCCGCTCCCCATGCGGCTCGCCTCGATCGACGAGTTCGTCGCCCAGACCCGCGCGCGCATCCGCGCCGCCGACAGCGTCGTCGTTCTGGCCGACTCGTCGCTCGCCGAGTTCCTCGATCCGCAGCCGGGCGACCCGCCGATCGTGCTCTTCGACGAGATCGCCAAGGCCGCGCCCGTCATCGCCCGCAAGTACCGCCGTCCGCCCGACGACCCGGAGTCGCTCGCGATCCTGCAGTTCACGAGCGGCTCGACGTCGGAGCCCAAGGGCGTGATGCTCCCGCACCGTTGCGTCATCGCGAACCTCGACGCGGTCCGCCACTCCGCCGGTCTGCGCGTGCAGTCCGACGTGATGATGTCGTGGCTGCCGCTCTACCACGACATGGGGCTGATCGGCTTCCTGATCCTGCCGATGATCACCGGCACCGACCTCGTCCTCGCCGCGCCCCAGGACTTCCTCTCGGCCCCGTCGCGCTGGGTGCAATGGATGTCGGACTTCCACGCGACGGTGTCGGCCGGGCCGAACTTCGCCTACGCGCTCGCCGCCCGCGCCATGAGCCGGCTCCACGGCCTCGACCTGAGCGCCTGGCGCGTGGCGTTGAACGGCGCGGAACCGGTCGACCCCGAGACCGTCGAGGCGTTCGCCGTGGCAGGCGCGCGCCACGGGTTGCGCGCCGGCGCGGTCTTCCCCGCGTTCGGGATGGCCGAGGTGACCATCGGCGGGACGTTCCCGGTGCCGGGAACCGGCATCCAGCTCGATGTCGTCGACCGGCGCGTGCTCGAGACCGACCGTTTCGCGGCGCCGGTCGCGGCCGGCGCGCCCGACGCCCGCACCCTTGTCCGCCTGGGCCGCCCGCTCCCCGGCCTCGAGATCCGCATCGTCGACCCCGGGTCGGGCGAGCTGATGGAGGAGCGCGAGGCGGGCGAGCTCGAGATCCGGGGCACGTCGGTCACGACCGGTTACTACAAGCAGCCCGAGGCAACTGCCGCCGCGTTCCACGACGGCTGGCTGCGCACGGGCGACCTCGCCTACCTCGTCGACGGCGAGCTCGTGATCTGCGGCCGCCTGAAGGACGTCATCATCGTGGGCGGCCGCAACGTGTTCCCCGAGGACGTCGAGCGGGCCTGCGCCAAGATCGACGGGGTGCGGGCCGGCAACGTGATCGCGTTCGGCACCGAGCGCCGCCCCGGCCGCGCCCGCGAACACCTCGTCGTCGTGGCCGAGACGAAGTCGGACGACGTCGATCCGGTACGCGACGAGGTGAGCGCGCGGGTCACCGACGCGGTGGGAGTCCCACCCGAGGTCGTGCTCGTGCGCGCCGGCACGCTGCCCAAGACGTCGTCGGGCAAGCTCCAACGCTCCCTCTGCAAAGACCAGTACCTCGAAGCCGCCCTCGACCGCGTCTGACCCTTTCGCCCCATACCTCCGTGCGTGCCTCAACTACCGAATAGGTAGTTGAGGGACGCACGGGACGGTCGTCAGGTCAGACGAGGGGCCAGGGGAACGAGTGGTAGTCCTGGGCGGGTTCGGGGAACTCGCCGGCATCGAGGAGCTCGTCGATGCGGAGCGCCGCGGCCTCGATCTCGATCGGTGACAGCAGCGGGGCGAGCACCGGCTCGAGCTCG
>JAODBH010000026.1 GCA_025463865.1 Actinomycetes bacterium
GTGGTCGGGGCGTCGGGGTCCCACACGCTCAACGCGAAGCTCTTGGTGCCTTCGGGCGCGCCGGCCCACTGGAGGTCGGGGCTGATGTTCTGGCCCCCGGTGTAGGGATACGCGGCGGACGAGGGAAGCGTCCCGCCGTCCTCGAACTGGCTGCTGGTGACGCGGAAATCGGTGTCGGCCATACGTTGAAGATGCCACCTCAGACGGCCATTCCAAAACTGACTCAGTCGGGGAGGCAGGAGCCCGGGAAGCTGCTGACCGGAAGCACCTCGTAGGTGAAGAGCCCGGCCTTCACGCCGGGATCCTCGTCCATGATCGCGGTCACCTCGTCGACGGTCCCGGTGAAGATGCCGACGCCGGCCCACCCGCTGTCGTCGGTCACGCGGCACACGATCGGGAGGCGGCCGTCGGCCCGCAGCGCGAAGTTGCGACGGCCGTGCTCCCACACGATCGACATGGCGTCAGGCTCCTGCAGTTTGGCCGTGCCCTTCAGGAGCAGGACGCAGTACGCCCGTGACCTTCCGAGCATCTCGCGCATGTACTCGTCGGTGATCTCGGCCATCGTTTCCTCCGTGCTGACGTCGAGGACCCGCGTGCCTGCCGGATCCCCGCGCAGGGTACACAGCGCCCATGGCCTTGCTGGTGGGGACCTCGGGATGGCAGTACCGCGACTGGCGGGGCGCGTTCTACCCGCGTGACCTTCCGCAGCGCGAATGGCTGGCTCACTACGCGGCGGCGTTCCCGACGGTCGAGCTGAACAACAGCTTCTACCGCCTCCCCGAGCGGAAGAACTTCGAGCGGTGGGCCGCGTCCACGCCGTCGGACTTCCGATTCGCGGTCAAGGCGAGCCGCTATCTCACCCACATCAAGCGGCTCCAGGATCCGCAGGAACCGGTCCAACGGATGCTCGATCACGCTCGGGGCCTCGGTCGCAAGCTCGATGTGGTGCTGTTGCAGCTGCCGCCCACGCTGCAGTGCGACATGCAGCGGCTCGAGGCGACCTTGGCATCCTTTCCCGGTGGCGCGGACCGCGTGCGGGTGGCGCTCGAGGTCCGGCATCCGTCCTGGTGCGTCGACCCCGTCTACGACCTGCTCCGGCGGACCGGCACTGCGCTGTGCCTCACCGACCGTCGCAACCGCGTCTCTCCCCTCGTGCGGACGGCCGACTGGTGCTACGTACGGCTCCACGAAGGGACCGCGTCGCCCGGTCCGAGCTACGGGCGTGCCGCGCTGCGCCACTGGGCCGGGCGGATCCACGACCTCTACGGCTCCGACCCTGACGGCTATGTGTACTTCAACAACGACCCGACGGGCGCGGCGATCCGGAACGCCCGGACGTTCACCAGGTTGACGGCGAAGACCGCGGCTGCGGCGCAGCCTGGGTGATCTGACCCGCTTCGGGCTACTGTCACCGCCCCGTGGAGACCCAGACCCGTCCCCCGGCTGGAGTGCTCGGCTACCGACCCGAGCTCGACGGTCTGCGCGCACTGGCGGTCACGGCTGTCCTGCTGTTCCATGCCGGCGTCTCGTGGGCGAAGGGCGGCTACCTCGGCGTCGACGTGTTCTTCGTGCTGAGTGGCTTCCTGATCACCCGCATCCTGCTCGAGGAGCGGGTCCTCACCGGCCGTACCGCGATCTTGCGCTTCTACATGCGCCGGGTGCTCCGGCTGTTCCCGGCGCTCGTCGTGGTGGCCGCAGCGTGCGCCATCTACGCCGAGCTGGCGCTGTCGTCGGGTCAGATCACCCAGATGTGGCACGACGTGTTCGCCACCGCCACGTACCACATGAACTGGGTCGAAGCCCTCCATCAGCAGCCCGCGTTCGGGCTCCTGGACCACGCCTGGTCGCTGAGCATCGAGGAGCAGTTCTACGTGCTCTGGCCGCTGGTGCTCATCGTCGCGCACCGGTTGTGGGGAATCCGCGGCGTCGCCGGCATCGCGATCGCGGGCGCCGTGGCTTCGGCCGGCCTCCGGGTCCTGTTGCTCCACAACGGCAGTCCCGACATCCGCGTCTACTACGGCCTCGACACGCACTCCGACGGCATCCTCATCGGCTGCGCGCTCGCGGCGTGGACGATGCTGTGGCCGGGCCTGGTCGACGCGCTGCACGGGCCGTTCACGCGCGGGCTCGGCGCGCTGGCGCTGTTCGCGGTCGGGATCGCCGCGTCGACGGTCGACATCGCCAGCAAGAGCCTCTACCGGTGGGGGTACCTGCTGTTCGGCCTCACGACCGCGGTGGTGGTGGCCGACCTCTATGCACGCGGGCTCACGAGCCGCGTGCTCCGGTGGGCGCCGCTCGTGGCCGTCGGCCGGATCTCGTACGGGCTCTACCTGTGGCATTGGCCGGTGTTCATCGTGCTCAACGGGCAGCGGATCCACTGGAGCTTCTTGCCGCTCACGCTGCTGCGCCTGAGCGTGAGCCTGGTCTTCGCGGTGCTGTCGTTCTTCCTCGTGGAGCAGCCGTTCCTCCGGTTGAAGCCGCGGCTCGAGCCGTGGCTCACGCGCCCGAGCCGGGCCGACGACCTGGTCTAGCGCCGCTGCGATCGCTCGGCGGGCGTCTCGCATACTGAGATTACAATCTCGGTGTGAGAGACAGCGCGCTACGCTGGGGAACCACCCGGCGGTCGGCACGAGGAGTTCGAGCGATGCAACAACCCCAGTGGGACCCGCAGGAGTACGCGCGCAGTGGGGCCTTCGTGCCCGAGTTGGGGCTTCCGGTCGTCGACCTGTTGGCACCGGTGCCGGGGGAGCGGATCCTCGATCTCGGCTGCGGCAACGGAACGCTGAGCGCCGAGATCGTCCGGCTGGGGGCGACGGTCGTCGGCGTCGACGCGTCGCCCGAGATGGTCGCCGCCGCGGTGGCGGCCGGGCTGCAGGCGGAGGTCGTCGACGGCGCTCGGCTCCCGTTCCGCGAAGAGTTCGACGCGGTCTTCTCCAACGCCGCGCTGCACTGGATGACGGACCCCGACGCCGTCATCGCCGGTGTCGCCCGCGCGCTGAAGCCCGGCGGCCGCTTCGTTGCCGAGATGGGGGGCCACGGCAACGTGGCGTCGATCGGCGTCGCGCTCACCGCCGCCTTCGCGCGCCGCGGGATCGACGTCGCTCCGATGCGGCCCTGGTACTTCCCCGCACCCGACGTCTACGCGGAGCGACTCGTTGCCGCGGGATTCGCGGTCGACTCGATCCAGCTCATCCCGCGTCCGACGCCGCTGTCCGGCAGCTTCGAGGCTTGGCTCGACACGTTCGCCCGGAGCTACTTCGCCGGCCTCGACCCGGCGACGAGTGCCGCGATCACCGCCGACGTCGTCGACCTCGTGCGCCCCTGGCTCTGCGACGAGCGCGGTCGCTGGACCGCCGATTACGTCCGCCTCCGCTTCGCCGCCCACCTCGCGTAGCCCTCTGAGGCGCCGTGAGAGCACGGCGCCTCAGGATCTTGCACGCGACCTAGAGGGACGGGTCGCCGTGGGTGCGGAACTCGTCGAGGGCGGCGCGGGCCCAGGCGAGATCGTCGGTGGCGGCGCGCTCGCGGGCGGCCTCCACGTCGATGCCGTAGACGCGCGCGGCGTTGAGGCCGAGGATCTTGGCCTTCCGCTCCGCGGTGAGCGCGGGGTAGCCGTAGCGCTCCTGGTACTCGACGGGGATCTCGAACGCACGGAACGCGTCGATCGTCGGCTGGGTGGGGCCGTACCAGATGCCGTCGGTTCCCCACAGCACGTTGTCCTCGCCCACCGCGAGGAGCAGCTTGCCGAGCACGTGCGCGGCCTCCTGTGGGTGCCGGATCATGCAGAACCACGTGCTGCCCAGTTCCGCGTAGACGTTGGATCCGGGCTTGATGCCGGAGTCGCGCAGCGTCTTCACGAGCCGGTTCACGCCGACGTCCTCGGTCTCCGGGGTGAACGGCCCCTCGAACGTCGACGCGTCGCTCGAGATCTCGTAGCCCGAGTGGTACACGAGGAACGTGATGTCGGGGAAGGCGGCCGCGGCCGGACCGATGTCGCTGGGCGAGCCGGCCGCGACGAGCCCGCTGAGGCCCTTGTGCGCGCACACGAGCTTGGGTCCGAGCTCGCGCACCCGTTCGAGGAACGGGATGCCGGTGTCCTCATCGTCGAGCATCCACATCGAGCCCGGCACCTTCGCGCCGCCCTGGCTGTGCCCGAGCGTGTACACCTTCCAACCCGCGGGCGCGTAGTCGTCCCGCCACTGCTCCATCGACGCGAGCTCGGCCGCGACGTTCGGGTGGACGACGGCGTGATTGAGGATCCGGCCCGACTCGCCGAGCCGCTCGAACAACACCCGCGTCGCGGCCATCTCGTCGTTGAAGAGGTATCGGCCTTCGTCGAGGCCCGGCCCCGACGTGAGCACCGCGACCGCGGTCTCCGAGCCGAGGAACACGCAGCGGAGGTACTCGGCGAAGTCGTAGGCCCGGTCGCCCTCGAGCTCGGTCCACCAGCTCGGCATCAGCTGGCGGTACATGTCGAGCAGGAACTCGGTGACGAACGTGGGCGCGCGGTCGGCGATGTAGTGCGTCTGCACGTCGAGCACCGTCTCCGGGCCCTCGAACACCGACGCCGCGGCCTCGCGGTCCACCACGGCCTCGGGCGGCACCGCGTAGAAGTCGCCGTACTCGGCGTCGAGGGCGCGCAGACCCGCCGCGGTGCCGAACCGGCTGCCCCAGTACGGCGCGCTGCCCACGCCGAGCTTCGCGGCCGCGTCCGTGCCGGTGGCGTGGGTCGCCCGGAGCACCCGCCGGTCGGCATCGGTATAGGCGGGGGCGACGTACTCGTCGGTCTGGCTGCGGCGCAGGATCGACGGGGGCAGCGATGGCAGCGCCGGCGGTTCGTCGGGCATCGACGGGCTCCTCGCGATGGCAGGGTTCGGCGTTCGGCGGTCCAGCGGACCTGCCGCGGATCTTACGGGTCGCGCCGAAGGCCCAGGCTCCGCGGCGTGCAGTTGCATCCGGCGTCCAGCGGGGTAACAACCTCATGTGCCGGTGTACGAGCTCCTGCTCCACAACGTCTTCGCCCGGAAGGTGCGGACCGCGCTCACCGCCGTGGCGGTCGCGATCGGCGTGATCCTCGTCGCCACCCTCGGCGTCGTCACCCACAGCTTCACCGACACCGCGGCTGCGGTCCTGCGTACCGGCAAGGCCGACTTCACCGTGTCGCAGAAGGGCGTCTCCGACCTCCTCAGCAGCATCATCGACGAGGCCAAGGTCCAGAAGATCGCGGCGACACCGGGCGTCGCGAGCGCGGTCGGCGCCCTCGTCGCCACGACAAAGTACAACGCGGCGAACCCGCTGTTCCTCGAGATCGGCCTGCCGGCCAGCCAGCTCACCGAGTTCGGCGTCAAGGTCGTGGCGGGCCAGCCGTTCACCGAGAGCTCCTCGGGCCAGGTCATGCTCGGTTACCGCGCCGCCGACAACCTGGGCAAGAGGGTCGGCGACTCGATCACCATCGACGGCGTCACGTACCGCATCGTCGGTCTGTACGAGACCGGGCAGTCGCTCGGCGACACCGGCGCGATGATGCCGCTTCCCCAGCTCCAGGCGCACGAACGCGAAGCGGGCGAGGTCACGCTCATCTTCGTGCGGGACCAGCCCGGGGCGAGCATTCCGAAGATCCGCAGCATCGTGGAGCACGACAACCCCGAGCTCGTCACGATCCGCTCCGCAACCGAGTTCGGGCGGGTCGATCGCAACCTGCAGCTGCTCGACGCCGTCGACCGAGGTTCCACCGTGCTGGCGCTCTTCATCGGCGGCATCGTCGTCGGCAACACGATGCTGCTGTCGTTCTACCAACGCACCCGCGAGTTCGGCGTCATGCGCGCGGTCGGCTGGTCGCGATGGCGACTCATGCTCCTGATCGCGGGCGAGGGCCTGTTCATGGGTCTGTTGGGCGCGATGGTCGGCGTCCTCGCGACCTGGGGCCTGACCCAGTGGCTCGCGCACCTGCCGGCCCTGCTCGGGCTGCTGCACCCGCAGTACACGGCCGACATCTTCTGGCGGGCGCTGGGCGTCGCGCTCGGCATCGGCTTCCTCGGTGCGATGTATCCCGCGTTGCGGGCCGCGTTCCTGTCCCCGGCGACGGCGTTGAGCCGTGAGTAGCGCCGCCGCGTCGGACACATCGGTGGCCCTGGCGACCGCGGCGCCGATCGTCGAGCTGACCGACCTGGTGAAGGTGTTCGACGGCCAGGTGCGCGCCCTCGACGGTCTCGACCTCACCGTCGCCCGCGGCGAGTTCCTCGCCATCAACGGCGCGTCGGGCGCGGGCAAGTCGACGCTGCTCCAGGTGCTCGCCGCGATCGACACCCCCGACTCAGGACGCGTCGTCGTCGACGGCGTCGACCTGACCCGGGTGCGTCACCCGGACCATTACCGGCGCCAGGAGATCGGCCTCGTGTTCCAGCTCCACAACCTGCTGCCCCAGCTGAACGCGCGGCAGAACGTCGAGCTGCCGATGATCGGCACGCATCCGCGGCGCACCCGCAAGGAGCGCGCCGCGCAAGCCGACGAGCTGCTGGCCGCGGTGCAGCTGGCCGGCAAGGAGCTCCGTCGCCCGCCCGAGCTCTCTGGCGGGGAACGTCAGCGGGTCGCGATCGCCCGCGCGCTGGCGAACTCGCCCGCCCTGCTGCTCGCCGACGAGCCGACCGGCAACCTCGACTCCGGGTCGGCGGACGCGGTCATCGAGCTCTTCGAGCGGATCCGCCGCGAACGCGACGTGACGATCGTCATGGTGACCCACGACCCCCGTGCCGCGAAGGCCGCGGACCGTGTGGTCACCATGCTCGACGGTCGGATCGTCGACCCCGCCGAAGCCGGCGACGCCGCGTTCTGATCGTGCTGTCTCAGGTCAGGTGCTGAGCCCGACCGGGCAGCTCACCCCGGTACCGCCGATGCCGCAGTAGCCCCCTGGGTTCTTCGCCAGGTACTGCTGGTGGTAGTCCTCGGCGTAATAGAACGGTCCGGCGTCGACGATCTCGGTCGTGATCCCGCCGTGCCCGGCCTTGGCGAGCTCCTCCTGGTACGCGGCCCGGGAAGCCTCGGCCGTCTTCCGCTGCTCGTCGTCGAAGACGTAGATCGCGGAGCGGTACTGCGTGCCGACGTCGTTGCCCTGGCGCATGCCCTGCGTCGGGTCGTGGTGCTCCCAGAACACCTTCAGGAGCTGCTCGTAGCGGACGACCGCAGGGTCGAAGACCACCAGCACGACCTCGTTCTGCCCGGTGTTGCCCGAACAGACCTCCGCGTAGGTGGGGTTCGGGGTGATGCCGCCGGAGTAGCCGACCGCGGTCGTGTAGACGCCGGGGGTCTCCCAGAAGTCGCGCTCCGCACCCCAGAAGCAGCCGAGCCCGAACACCGCTTGCTGCATGCCCTCGGGGAACGGCGGCTGGATCGGGTGGCCGTTGACGAAGTGCCGGTTGCCCGGGTCGATCGCCTCGCTGCGACCCTTGAGCGCCTCGTCGGCGGTGGGGAGCTTCGACTTGTCACGGAACAGGAACATGCGTCACCTCTGGTATCGGATCTGTGGCCCGTTGAACCGCAGGGGGGACGTGGCTGTTCCTGCCGGCCGACCCCTACATACCCTTTTCCTTCATGGCCATCTCCATCATCGCGGAGATGTCCACCTGGCCCGTGAAGATGCCGCCCGCGGCGCCCTGGTCGCTGAAGATCACGTTGCCACTGACGGCGCTCGCGGCGTCACTGTTGAGGAACACGAGCGGCCACGCCTGCTCCTCCGCACTGGAGTTGCGGCCCAGCGGCTTCGGGTACGCGTCCATGAAGTCCTGGCCGACGTCGGACACGATCTCCGGCATCATGTTCGTGTCGGTGGGTCCGGGCGCAATGCAGTTGATGCGGATCTTGCGCTCCGTGCCGAGCTTCACGCCGTTCATCAGCACCCACACGATGATTGCTTCCTTCGAGAACGAGTAGCCCTCGCGCACCTCGACCGGGTGGGCCTCGCACCACGCCTTGCCTGCGGCCCAGTCGGGCTGGCCGATGAGCTCCATGCAGTTCGCCATGTTGGCCAGGTAGCCCATGCCGGCACCGGACGAGATCGACGCGATCGCGCCGCCCTCGGGGATGTGGTCGAGGAGCGCCTCGGTCAGGTAGCGGTGCCCGAGGTAGTTGACGAGCATCACCTTCTGCGGCGGGTGGATCTGCGACAGGCCGGCGCAGTTGAAGAGTCGGTCGAGCTTGCCGCCCTTGGTCACCGCGGCGACCGTCTCGTCGATCGCCTTCGGGTCCGCGAGGTCGGTCTCGTGGAACGCGGCGTTCGCGACGGTCGGCTTGCGAACGTCGAGGATGTGGACCTCGGCGCCCAGGTCGCCCAGGATCTTCGCAGTGGCCTCGCCCATCCCGGAACCGCCGCCGGTGACGAGCACCCGCTGGCCCTCGTAGCTGAACTTCCCCGCATCGACCATGACGTTCCCCCCGGACCTGACGTGGCGTTTCCTGGGAACGTATCGCGGCGACGTCGACCGCGAAACGGCGTACTCCGGCTGCGTGCTACCCGGGAGACCGCTCGTAGCGCCAGCCGGAGTCGAGCATCCACAGGCGGTGGCGGGGGCCGGGCACGTCGGGATCGCTGGTGTCGTACCCGGCATCCTGGGCCCACATCGAGACGACCCCGCCCTCGACGGGCATGAAGTGCGTGACGAAGTACTCGACGTCGGCAGCCGAGGCCGCGGCCACCGCCTCGGCCATGGTCGCGAACTGGGACAGCCAGTGCAGCGTCACCCAGGTGGGTGGGATGAGCTCGACCTCCAACGCGTCACGACGCTGCAGCGCGGTCTCCGGCCGCATCCATGCGTGATCGTGGATCTCGCTGCCGTCGATGGTCACCGCGCCTGCGGGTGTGGGCGCGAGGAAGAACCAGGTCGCAAAGCGCTTCGGGGCACTGGCGGGCGGCATCCAGTGCGCGAACGGCACCAGCGCATCCACGTCGACCGCGAGGTCGGCTTCCTCCATCGCCTCGCGCACCGCCGCGTTGCGGGCCGCGATCTGCGTGTCGTCGGGGTGCGCAGGGTCGAAGTCCTCGGGCTCGACCTTGCCACCCGGGAAGACCCACGCGCCGCCGGCGAACGCGAGCTTCGTGTTGCGGTGGAGCATCAGCGTCTCGATGCCGGCAGGGGAGTCGCGCAGCAGGATGACGGTCGCGGCCGGGGTCGGCACGGTCTCCTCGGCATTCCACGTCCGCATGTCGGTCACGCGCGCTCCTGCTGCAGCTCGACCGTGTTTCCCGCGGGATCGGTGACCCAGATCTGCACGACGGGACCCTGCGCACCGCGCATGTAGGGGACGGCCCGCTCGTCGAGCTCGCTGATCGCGGCGTCGAGGTCGTCGACGTAGACGCAGAAATGAGGGCCGGTCGGGTCGATCTCGGTGCCGCGGGGCGCCGCACCCACCAGGTGCAGCTCCACCGGTCCGATGTGCTGCCAGTACCCGGGGACTCCGGGGATGTCGGGCCGGCCGGTGTGGTCCTCGAGCCCGAACAGGTCGTTGTAGAAGGCCTTGGTCTCCTCGAGGCTGCCTTCGACGTTGAGGCTCACGTGT
Organism: Actinomycetes bacterium; assembly: GCA_025463865.1. Taxonomy (GTDB): domain Bacteria; phylum Actinomycetota; class Acidimicrobiia; order IMCC26256; family Chersky-534; genus Chersky-534. Next base: position 9,550 of record JAODBH010000026.1, read on the forward strand.
GCGACGCGGGTCACCTTCATGGCTGCGATCGTAGCGATCCCCTCACCATTCGTTCCCGCCCTCAGGTCACGGGCGGGGGCTCGAGCTGCTCCATGAACTCGAGGCGGATGCCGCCGGGTGCCTCGACGAACGCGATCCGGCGGGTCCCGAACGCGCCGCTGACGATCTGGGGCCCCCAGAGGACGGTGTGCGCGGCGAGCTCGGCGTCGAGGTCGTCGGTGAAGAGCGCCGGATGGAGGAAGCAGTCGGGCGGGAGCTCGACCTCGTCCTCGTAGATCGCGCGGGTGAAGAGGGTGAGCATGATCGGGCCGAGGTACACGTCGGCCCGCTCGGCGCCGTTCCAGACCATGCGGTCACGGACGGTTGCCCCGCTCCGCTCGTAGAAGTCGATCGCGGCGTCGAGGTCCGACACCTTGATCGCGAGGTTGGCCATGCCCGTCACTGTCATGCGGCCGAGCGTACGCGGGCAGACTGGACGCCATGGAGGCTGCAGTCCGGTGACCGTCTACGAGCAGGTCGGGGGGACCGAGTTCTTCACCGCGCTCGTCGAGCGCTTCTACGTGCACGTGGAGCAGGACCCGTTGCTGCGCCCGCTGTACCCCGAGGATCTGGAGCCCGGGAAGGCTCACCTCGCCGGCTTCCTCGTCCAGTACTGGGGTGGCCCCGGCACCTACAGCGACGAGCGCGGTCACCCGCGGCTCCGGATGCGCCACGCGCCCTTCGTGATCGGGCCCGAGCACGCGCAGGCCTGGTTCGCGGCCATGAGCGCGGCGCTCCGTGAGAGCGGTGTCGATCCCGAGATCGAGCAGCAGATGCTCACCTACTTCGCCGACGCGGCCGAGTTCATGATCAACCAGTACTGACCAGGACAACGTGTCGCGGCACGTCGCCGCAGGTCCTCGCCCGCGCGTGTCAGCCGCCACCGAGGGTCTTCCGGAGCCCGGCGGCGAGCTCGCGGCGCTCGGCCGCGGTCAGGCTCGCCGGGCCGTGCATCCCCATCCAGGTGTAGTAGCTCGGCGGCATGGTGCCGTTCGCCACGACCTCGGCTGCCTTGTCCGCCCTGCCTCGATGACCGCTGCTCCATTCGGAGAAGTTGAGCGCGGCGCGGCCGTCGCGCACGTGATTGGTGATCCACCATGAGAGTGGCGCAACCCGTTCCCACATCGCCACGTGGGTCTCGTTGCTGTGGCAGTCGAAGCAGGCGGCGACCGCGAGCTGACGGGTACGGGGGCTGTCCCAAGCGGGCTCGGCACGCGTCGACGGATCGGTCACGCGGTAGGGCACCAGCTGGATCAAGAGGAACGCCGCCACGAGTGCAGCGAGGAGGATCAGCAGTCGTCGTCTCATGTACCGGGTCTATGGATCTGACAGCAGGTACGTCAAGGCAGCGCGCCTCCCGCACGCCCGCACTGCGCTTCCGATGCCGGGGCGCGCCCGTCAGGCGCCGCGGCCCACGGGGTGTTCCGGCGTCTTCGTGACCGCGACGGCGACCGCGATGATCGCCACACCGATTGGACCGAGCACCAGGCCGAGTGCGGCACCCAGGATCTCCATGTCCTTCCGCGCACCGATGAACCATCCGACGACGGCGCAGGGAACCAGAATGGCGGCGGCGACGGCGTAGTTCACGGTGCTCTCCTCGACCCGGATCCGGCGGTCTCACACGACGATCGGCTGGCGCAGAGCCAGAGACCCAGTCTGAGCTGGCAGTGACCTGCGCTCCATGGGTCTCCCGGCCCATTTCGAGTCGGCCTCGGGAGCGGTGCATCGATGCCGCAACGGTGTCGTGGACGCCCTCCGGCCCGGGTGCCAGGGTTGGGTCATGAGCCAGGACCCTGCGGCGGTCGAAGGCGTCGGTGCCACGGCTCTCGGTGCGGCGATGATGCGGGCCCAGGAGAGCAGTCGGTCCGACCGGCTCTTCGACGACCCGTACGCCGCTTCGTTCGTGGCCGCCGCCCCTCCGCCGTTCGAAGATGTCCCGGATGCCGGAGATGGCGAGCTCGCCGCGCTCGAGGCTGCGTTCCGTGCGGCAATGGTCGTCCGAACGTGCTTCTTCGATGAGTACCTCGTGTCAGCCGTCTCGTCCGGATGCCGCCAGGTCGTGCTGCTCGCGGCGGGACTCGACACGCGGGCGTTCCGGCTCGCGTGGCCACAGGGGACCAGGCTCTTCGAGCTCGATCTCCCCGAGGTCTTCACGTTCAAGGAGGCAGTGCTCTCGAGGCACGGCGCGGATCCGGGGTGCGAACGGACGATCGTGGCAGTTGACCTTCGCCACGAATGGCCGTCGACGCTTCGCGAGGCTGGTTTCGATCCCACGGTGCCGACCGCGTGGACTGCGGAAGGTCTGCTCGCGTATCTGACGCACGAGGAAGCCGCGCGACTGCTGACCGATGTGGGGGAGCTGTCAGCGGCGGGCAGTCAGCTCGCGTTCGAGCAGTCGAGCTTCGCGAGCGATTCCGTCCTCGATGACGCTCGGAACCTGCAGGCGATGGAGCAGGTCTCGTCCATGTGGAAGGGCGGCCTGAACGCCGACGCGGCGGCGTGGCTCGAACCTCGCGGATGGGAGGTCCACGCCCTCGAGCGCTCGGAAGTTGCCGCGAAGCTCGGACGGCACATGCCGGGCGAGTCGGCCGGAGGGTTCCTCACTGCGACGCGCGACGCGTCCTCAGGCCGAACCGCGCCCTGACCACGAGAGCTCGGCTCTTGTTACCCCTAGGGGGTATGGGTATAGTGCCGGCCACGACAACCCGTGGAGGGCAGATGAGCCAGGTCTCGAACTACGCCGTGCACGGGATGACCTGTGCCCATTGCGTCAGCTCCGTTTCGGACGAGATCCGACGTATCGAAGGGGTCACGGGTGTCGACGTGGATCTCGGCTCGGGCGTCGTACACGTCGTCAGTGTCGGACCGCTCGGCGCAGAAGCCGTCAGGAAGGCCGTCGAGGAAGCCGGATACGAGCTCGCGCGATGAATCCTGCGACAAGTCGCATCGATCTCGACATCGGCGGCATGACCTGCGCGTCGTGCGCGGTGCGGATCGAGAAGCGACTCAACAGGGTGGAAGGCGTCACCGCGACGGTGAACTACGCCACCGAGAAGGCCGCGGTGACCTTCCCCGAGACCGTCGACCCACGCGATCTCGTCGCGCAGGTCGAAGCGGCCGGCTACACCGCGCAGCTGCCCCGTCCCGCAGGTGACGTCGACGCGTCCCAGGTCTCCGCCACCGACGACCGGACCGATGCGCTGCGCACACGTCTCCTCGTGTGCACGCTGCTCACCGTGCCTCTCATCGCGATGGGCATGATCCCGGCCCTCCAATTCCGGAACTGGCAGTGGCTCTCGCTCACCCTGGCCGCCCCCGTGGTGGTGTGGGGCGCGCTGCCGTTCCACCGCGCCGCGTGGCTCAATCTCCGGCACGGCGCGGCCACGATGGACACGCTCATCTCGATCGGCACGCTCGCGGCATTTGGCTGGTCGCTGTATGCGCTGTTCATCGGCAACGCCGGCATGCCCGGCATGAAGATGCCCTTCGAATTCACGATCGCTCGCGGGGCCGGTTCCGACGAGATCTACTTCGAGGCGGCCGCCGCGGTCACGACGTTCATCCTCGCCGGCCGGTACTTCGAAGCGCGAGCCAAGCGTCGCAGCGGCGCGGCGGTTCGAGCGTTGCTCGAGCTGGGGGCCAAAGAGGTCACGGTCCTGCGCGACGGGCGGGAGATGGCGCTCGCGATCGACCGTCTCCAGGTCGGCGACCGCTTCGTCGTCCGGCCCGGCGAGAAGATCGCGACCGACGGCGTCATCGAGGAGGGGTCCTCCGCCATCGACGCCTCGCTGCTCACCGGGGAGAGCATCCCGGTCGAGGTGGAGCCGGGCGACTTCGTCACCGGCGCCACCGTCAACGCCGGAGGCCGCCTGGTCGTACAGGCCAACCGGGTCGGTGCCGACACCCAGCTCGCGCAGATGGCGCGCCTCGTCACCGAAGCCCAGAACGGCAAGGCCGCCGCCCAGCGACTCGCCGACCGCATCTCGGCCGTGTTCGTACCCGTGGTGATCGCCCTGTCGGTCGCGACGCTCGGCTACTGGCTCGGTACCGGTGAAAGCGCGTCGGCTGCGTTAACCGCCGCGGTCGCGGTACTGATCATCGCCTGCCCCTGCGCGCTGGGGCTCGCCACGCCGACGGCCCTGCTGGTCGGCACCGGCCGCGGGGCCCAACTCGGGATCCTGATCAAGGGACCTGAGGTCCTCGAGTCGACCCGCAAGGTCGACACCGTCGTTCTCGACAAGACCGGCACCGTCACCACCGGGAAGATGGCGCTCGTCGACGTCGCCTGCACGGCCGACACCGATCGGGCCGAGGTGCTGCGACTCGTCGGTGCGTTGGAACGCGCGTCCGAGCACCCGATCGCCCGGGCCGTCGCGGCTTCGGCCGCGCAGCACGGAGACCTTCCGGCAGTGGAGTCGTTCGCGAGTCGGGAGGGCCTCGGTGTGGAAGGCGTCGTCGAAGGCCACGCGGTGATCGCCGGACGCCCCGCGCTCCTGGCCGACCGGGGCCTGCATCTGCCGCCGGAGCTCGAGACCGCCCAGGCGACCGCGGAGGCCGCGGCTCGGACCGCGATCGTCGCCGGCTGGGACGGCGAGGTGCGCGCCCTGCTCGTCGTCGCCGACACGGTGAAGCCCTCCTCCGCGGAAGCGATCCGGCAGCTGCGGTCGCTCGGTCTGCAGCCCGTGCTGTTGACCGGCGACAATCGGGCTTCGGCCGAGGCCGTGGCCGCTGAGGTCGGTATCGACGAGGTGTTCGCCGAGGTGCTGCCCAGCGAAAAGGTCGACGTCATCCGTCGTCTCCAACGCAACGGACGCGTCGTCGCCATGATCGGCGACGGCGTCAACGACGCCGGCGCGCTCGCGCAGGCCGACTTGGGCCTCTCGATGGGGACCGGCACCGACGCGGCGATCGAGGCCAGCGACCTGACGCTCGTCCGCGGTGACCTGCGCGCCGCGCCCGACGCCATCCGCCTCGCGCGTCGCACGCTCGGCACGATCAAGGGCAACCTGTGCTGGGCCTTCGCCTACAACGTCGCGGCCATCCCGCTCGCGGCCGCCGGGTACCTCAATCCGGTGATCGCGGGTGCCGCCATGGCCTTGTCGAGCGTGTTCGTGGTCTCGAACAGCCTCCGGCTGCGCCGGTTCGCCCCACTTCCCGGCAACGTCGGCAACATCCCGACCACCACCGACCCGACCGCAACCGACGCGGTGCCGGGTATCACGACATCAACAAGGTAGGAGCAGACATGGCCGGGTACTCCATGCAGAAGGAAGACATCCTCAAGCGGCTCAACCGCATCGAGGGACAGGTGCGGGGCATCAACCGCATGATCGAGGAGGACCGGTACTGCATCGAGGTCCTCGACCAGGTGGCAGCGGTGACCCGCGCACTGCAACAGGTCTCGATCGGGCTCGTGCACGACCACCTCAGCCACTGCGTGGTCGACGCGGTGGCGGTCGGCGGTGACAGCGCGACCGACAAGATCGAGGAAGCCACCGCCGCCATCGCCCGACTCGTGAGGTCCTGAGCTCGCCCGAGCCGCCCGGCCCCGCCTCGCCGAACCCGAGGAGGTCAGCATGGCCACCAACCGCACGGTCCGCCCGTCGGCCCCGCAAGCGAACGGCGGACACGCGGAGCACGGCGGCCCGCACACCGTTGACGCCCACGGGACCCGTGGACACGCCGGTCACGAGGGCGCCGGCCACGGAGCCCACAGTGGGCACCATGCCGACCAGTTCCGGCGCCGGTTCTGGTTCAGCCTGCTGCTCACCGTTCCGCTCGTCGTCACCAGTCACATGGTCATGGACTGGTTCGGCTACACACTGTCGTTCCCGGGCATCGATGCGATCGGGCCGGTCTTCGGAACGGTCCTGTTCTTCTGGGGCGGCTGGCCCTTCCTGACCGGTGGGGTGCAGGAGGCCCGAGCGCGCCAACCCGGGATGATGCTGCTCATCTCGATGGCGATCACCGTCGCGTACGTCGCATCCCTGGCCACCTCGATCCACTGGTTCGACCTCGACTTCTGGTGGGAGCTCGGCGCGCTGATCTCGATCATGCTGCTGGGCCACTGGCAGGAGATGAAGGCGCTCGGGCAGGCGCAGGACGCCCTGTCCGCGCTCGCCGCGCTGCTGCCCGACGAAGCCGAACGGGTCGGCGCTGACGGGTCGTCGGAGAGGGTCCCGGTCTCGTCGCTCCAGGTCGGCGACACGGTGCTCGTCCGACCCGGTGGCCGCGTTCCTGCCGACGGGATCATCGTCGAAGGTGCGGCCGAGATCGACGAATCCATGATCACCGGCGAGTCGCGTCCCGTTGCCCGAACGGTCGGGGATCGCGTGGTTGCGGGAACGATCGCCACCGACTCCTCGATCCGCGTCCGCGTCGACGCGGTCGGCGACGACACCGCGCTCGCCGGGATCAGCCGGTTGGTCGCCGAGGCGCAGGCGTCAGGGTCGCGGACCCAGGCACTGGCCGACCGGGCCGCGGCCCTCCTCTTCTACGTCGCCATGGCCGCGGCCGTGATCACTGCGATCGTGTGGACCTTGATCGGCAACCCCGACGAGGCGGTCGTCCGCGTCGTCACCGTGCTCGTCATCTCGTGCCCGCACGCCCTCGGCCTCGCCATCCCGCTCACCACAGCCATCTCCAGCGCGATGGCTGCCCGCAACGGCATCCTCATCAAGGATCGGGTGGCGCTCGAGGCCAGCCGGAACATCGATGTCGTCGCGTTCGACAAGACGGGAACGCTCACCCGGGGTGCACACACCGTCATCGCCGTCGCCGCCACGCCGGGGCACAGCGAGGCCGACGTCCTACGGATCGCCGGAGCCGTCGAGGCCGACAGCGAGCATCCCCTCGCGCGGGCGATCGTCACCGCGGCCCGTGCACGGGGAGATATCCCGACGGCCACCGAATTCCGAGCGATCACCGGACGCGGCGTGGAAGCCGACGTCGGCGGCACCGTCTACGCCCTCGGCGGACCGGCCCTGCTGCGGGAGCGCGACATTCCTGAACCGGTGGATCTCGCCGGCGTGATCGCCGTCTGGAAGGGGAGAGGCGCGACGGTCCTGCATCTCGTGCGCGGTCGGGGTGTGCTCGGCGCGCTCGCGCTCGAGGACGAGATCCGCCCCGAAGCCCGCCAGGCCGTCGACGCGCTCCACCAGCTCAACCGTCGGGTCGTGATGATCACGGGTGACGCGCACCAGGTGGCTGACGCCGTCGCCGCGGACCTGCACATCGACGAGGTGTTCGCCGAGGTCCTCCCCGAAGACAAGGCGCGCCGGGTCGTCGAGCTCCAACAGCGGGGCCTCCGGGTCGCCATGGTCGGCGACGGGGTGAACGACGCCCCGGCACTGGCGACCGCCGACGTGGGCATCGCCATCGGTGCGGGCACCGACGTGGCGATCGAGTCGGCGGGAATCATCCTCGCGAGCTCCGACCCCCGCGGCGTGGTCTCGATCATCCGGCTGTCGGAGGCCACCTACCGCAAGTCGCTCCAGAACCTCGTCTGGGCTGCCGGATACAACGTGGTGGCAATCCCGCTCGCCGCCGGCGCTCTCCAGTGGGCCGGCGTCACGCTGGCGCCCGCAGTGGGCGCCATCCTGATGAGCGCCTCCACCGTCGTGGTCGCCGCCAACGCGCAGCTCCTGCGCAGGGTCGACCTCCGTCTGCCGGAAGCGCCGGAGCCCGCGCCCGATCCGGTCGGTGCAAACGTGGGTCCGGGCCTCCCGGTCGGATCCGAGTGACCGGTGCAACTTCCGACCGAGCGAGACGTCTCGACGCCATGGTCCTGCTCCACCGTCGCAACGGCCGAGCCGGCTCGCGGCAATTGGCGATCTCGACTGGCGACAAGCGCCCTCTTACCCGATAGCTTCCGAATTGAAACCGGAAACGCGCGCCAAGGACACGTTCCCGGCTTCGCAGGCACGGCGCTCGGCGCGATCTCCCTCGCGTGCAACGACTCCCACGAGGAGTCTCGGACAGGGACGAGACCGGTGCGGCCCTCATGTGCGACCTGCATGGCTGATGTGCGGTGACCCCGGGCCGGCGCGTCTCGTCCGTTGCCGTGTTCGTCGCCGCGGCGCTGCTCGCCGTCAGTGCAGGGATCTGGCTCCTCGACCGGAACGGCTCCGCGACGACGGCGTCGAGCACCCTCCGTTCCGTGTCGATCACGGACGAAGGAGGTGACACGGTCCGTTCACACGTGGACCCCGTGACGCAGACCATCACCGTGCGAGGTGGGCCGCTGAACACGGGTGACCAGGCGCGGACCTCGTTCTGGGTCGCGCCGCAGTCGGCGCTGTCGGATCAAGAGGTCTGCGTCACCTTCACGTCGGACTCCGGTGACCACGACCAAGAAGGAATCACGCTCCGCAACGCCGTGGTCGGCGATCGCTACCACGCGGTCCTGTTCACGAAGAACGTCTTCCCGATCGTCAACGGCACCTTCAACCTCTATGTCCTGGACCAGGACCTCACGACGACGGTCGAGGTTCCGCAGATGCTCAAGTCCTTCGATCTTTCGTCGACGATCGCGCCGGGCGGGACGGTTGCGGCCTTTCCGTGGCGGGTCTGTGCGGAGGTGAGCGGCCGGACGTTCCGGTTCAAGGTCTGGTCGCCGACGAAGGCCGAGCCCGAGTACGGCGACCCCGCGCACAGCGGCTCCTTCACCTTGCCGGTGGCATCGTGGGCCGGCACCGGAGGCGTGTACGCCGGCCATGTCGACGGCAGTGAGCGCGTCGTGTTCGACGATCTGCAGGTGGGGGCCGGCCAATGATGGGCCGGTTGCCGAGCTCCTGATCCGGCGTTCGCCGGTCGCCGACGCGTCGAGCCCAGCCGACGGCGGCTACTAGCTTCGGGGCCATGTCGGACTCCGCGCCCATCGTCCTCTTCCTGTGCACCGGCAACGCGGCGCGGAGCGTGATGTGCGGGGCGATGCTCGAGGCCCACTTCCCGGGCCTCACGACCATCACCGCCGGTACGCACGTGGTCGAGGGCATGCCGATGAGCATCCGAACCCGCAACGCGCTCGACGGGATCGGCATCAGCAACCCGCTCCACCGCAGCCACCAGCTCACCGAGGAGGACCTGCGGGTCTCGGACCTCGTGGTCGGCCTCGCGCCCGAGCATGTGCAGTACGTACGTCGGAGTCACGCGCGAGTTGCGGCGCGCACCGCGACGTTGAAGCGGTTCGTCCGCGATCTGCCCGGTACGTCGGGAACGCTGGGTGAGCGCGTCGCCGCGCTCGGGCTCGCCGACGTCGAGGTCGAGCCGTGGGAAGAGGTGGTCGATCCCGCCGGTGGTGACGAGGCCGTGTTCCATGCGTGTGCGGCCGAGCTGCTCCCGCTCGTCGACGCGCTGTGCGAGGAGCTGGAACGCGGCGCGGCGGAGGTCGCGTGACCGACGAAGTCGAGATCGAGCGCATCCTCGTCGTCGTCGCCCACCCGGACGACGTCGACTTCAGCTCGGCGGGTTCGATCGCCGGTTGGACGTCCGAGGGTCGTGAGGTCTCGTACTGCATCGTCACCGACGGCGACGCCGGCGGTTCCGATCCGAGCATCAGCCGCCAGGAGATGGCACAGATCCGACGCCGCGAGCAGACCGCAGCGGCCGCGGTGGTGGGCGTGAGCGACATCCACTGGCTCGGCTATGCCGACGGTCGGTTGCAGTCGACGATCGAGCTCCGCCGCGACATCTCGAAGGTGATCCGCATCGTGCGCCCGCAGCGCGTGCTGTCCTCCAGCCCCCAGCGCGACCTCACGCGCATGTACGCGTCGCATCCCGATCATCTCGCGGCCGGTGAAGCTGCCCTGAGCGCGGTCTATCCCGACGCCCGCAACGAGTTCGCGCATCCGGAGCTCCTGGCCGACGGCTACGAGCCCTGGTCGGTCCCCGAGGTGTGGATCATCGGCACTCCGGAACCGGACCGCTTCACCGACATCACCGATCAGATCGACCGCAAGCTCGAGGCGTTGCGCTGCCACGTGAGCCAGCTCCCCGATCCCGACGGCATCGGAGTACGCCTGCGCGACATGGCGGCCGCAACCGCACGCCGCGCCGCGCTGCCCGAGGGTCGTTACGCGGAGGGCTTCCGGTACGTCGCCACGGCCTGAGCGCCGGTCGAGGGGAATAGGCAGACCAGGCAGTCGGTTCCCCCGTTCTTCCCTGTCTGCGAGGAGCACCGCCGTGACCACACTCGACTTCTGGTTCGATCCGGGTTGCCCGTTCACCTGGAACACCTCGCGTTGGGCCATCGAGGCAGCCCCGCAACGTGGCGTCGAGATCCGGTGGCAGCCGTTCAGCCTCAAGGTGAAGAACGGCGACGGCGTGCCGGCGCAGTTCGTGGAGCGACTGAACGTCGGCCACAGCGCGTTGCGCATCGTCGTCGCGATCGACGAGCTCGACGGCAACGCCGCGGTCGGGCGCTTCTACACCGCGTACGGCCGTCGTCTCTTCCACGACGAGCAGGATCCGACCCGGGACATGGTCGTGAGCGCGCTCGCCGACGCCGGGCTGAACCCGTCGTACATCGACGCGTTCGACGACGAGGATCGCGACGCGGCGATCAAGCAGTCGATGAAGGTCGCGCTCGACATGGTCGGCGAGGACGTCGGCGTGCCCATCCTCTCGTTCGACCGGGAGCCGCGACTCGGCTTCTTCGGCCCCGTCGTCTCGCCCCCTCCCACCGGAGAGGATGCCGTGAAGCTCTGGGACGCGTACGAGGTCCTCGTGACGATGCCCGAGGTCTTCGAGATCAAGCGGGCCCGCAACGGTCCCGTGCTCCTCGGCGCCCGCCCGTAGCCATTGCACCGCCCCGTTGGGGCACGCGAGGTGCGCGGGAGCTAGATGGTGGTGGCGGAGAAGCTGGCGGTGACCGCGGCGGCGTAGGCGCGGGTGCCGGCGGCGTTGGGGTGCACGCAGTCGAGTGCGCTGATCCACGGGTCGCCGCTCGGGTGGCCGATGGAGCAGAACGCGGAGGCGCCCCGCACCGTGCGCCCGAGCAGGGTGCCGAGGCGCAGCGCGTCAGGACCGATGGCGTTGGGCGCACCGTGACCGACGAACGCGGCGCGGACGTCGGCGACCGTGACCCGCGACGATCCGGTCGCGGCGACGGTCGACACGATCCGGTCGTCGAGGCGGCCCAGGATGTCGGCGACCGCGCCGGCGAAGCACGCATCGCGGCAGTTCGGGACGCCCTCCGGATGCTCGGCCGCGGGATCGCCGTACGTCGTGACGACAATCCGCGCGTCCGTCCGGGTGAGGAGGCGGTCGAGCACCGTCGTCAGGTTGCGACCGAACGTGCTCAGCCGCCGGTCGACGACCGGACGGTCGATGCTGCCGTCCTTCTGCAGCGATTGCTCGGGCCGGTCGAACCGCAGGTCGTTCGCTCCGACGGTGATCGTGACGAGCCCCGGGTTGGCCCGAACGGCCCACTCGAGCTGCGGGAGCTGGCGGTTCGTGGGCCCGGTGCCCGGGATGCCGCCGTTGACGCCGGCGCTGACGAGGTCGCCCGAGTCGTACCCGCTGCACGCCACGGTCGCGACCTCGGGCCGCGTCCCGGGATGCAGCTTGGACCAGGCGCCGAGCAGCTGGTGCGGGTAGTTGCGGTCGCTCGACCGCCAGCACGAATCGTTGCCGAGGTAGTCGCTCAGCTGGAGACCCTGACCCGCAGCGACCGAGTCGCCCATGGCGACGATGGCACCGGGGCGGGCGGGGTACCGGCTGACCAGCGCGATGCGACGGGTCGTGGTCCGGATGACGGCATGACCGGCCGCGTGTTCTCCGCCGGTGGAGTATCCGACGTTCTGATTGCCGGTCGTACCCGTCTGCACGACCGCGGTCCATTCGCCGGCGGTGCGTGGGGTCCACTGGATGGCGCGGCCGACGACCTTCGCCCCACGCGGGAGCCCGTCGACGTGCATCTCGCGCGCGGGGCTGTCGGCGAGCGGGATCGAGATCCGCTGCCCGACGGTCGCGGTCACCCGCCGGGCGGGGTCGACGACGATGCCGGACGCGCGCGGCGCCGCCCCGGCAACCGGGGCGGCGAAGGCGACGAAGAGGCAGGCCGCCGTGGCGACGACGAGGCCCGAAGACCGTTGCGGCGTGACGCGGACCCGAGGCACTGAGTCCGACAACGCTACGACTCGCTCACCGGTTCCCCAGCCGCCTCGCCGGCTGCTTCCTTGGCGGCTTCCGCGGCCGCGGTCAGGGTGTCGAGCTTGCGCAGGAGGGTCATCGCGCCCTGGACCTTGGCGCCGAGCGCCGTGACCCGGGCCCGCAGCTCACGATCGGAGGTGACCACCACGAGGGTCGGAATATCGGGATTGGCCTTCACGACCTCGGCGACCCGGTCGTCGGCGGCGTCACGCCCACGCTTGTGCGCGTACCGGATCGTGATGCCTTCGTACTCCCCGTCAGGCAGCCCCTCGACCTCCCGTCCGTCGAGGACGAGGGTGACTTCGGCGCCGCCTGCGGCCATGAGCACCAGCTGCTCCGCCAGGGTGCGGGTCGCGCCCTCGCGGTCCCTCCACCAGCGGTCTTCCCGGGCCCCGATGACGTTGATGCCGTCGACCAGGAGTCTTTGCGGTTGTTTTGCCATGGGTTCAACGTAGCCGGGACCGCTACGGTGCATCGACGGTCAGCCCTCAGAGTGACGGAGTTGCGGATGCGTGCGTGGCGGGTCCATGAGCTCGGTGAACCGGCCGACGTACTGGTGTTGGAAGACCTCGAGGCCCCCGAGCCGGGTCCGGGCGAGGTGGGGATCGACGTCGCCGCCGCCTCCCTGAACTTTCCCGACGTCCTGCTGTGCCGGGGCCAGTATCAGGTGAAGCCGCCGCTCCCGTTCACGCCGGGCGCCGAGGTCTCGGGCACCGTGCGGTCCGTCGGCGAGGGCGTCGACCCCGGCTGGGTCGGGCGGCGGGTCCTCGCCATCCCGAACTTCGGTCCGGGCGGAATGGCCGAGCAGACGGTGGCCTCGGTCGCCAGCATCCACGAGATACCGGAGTCGATGGGCTGGTCGGCCGCAGCCTCACTCTTCGTGACCTACCAGACCGGCCACGTCGCGCTGCACCGGCGGGCCCACATCCAGCCCGGCGAGACGCTGCTCGTCCATGCCGGCGCAGGGGGCGTCGGCAGCGCCGCGATCCAGCTCGGTCTGGCCGCCGGCGCGCGCGTCTTCGCGACGGCCGGTGGCCCCGAGAAGGTCGAGGTCTGCCGCAAGCTCGGCGCCGAGGTGGTGGTCGACTACCGCGCCGAGGACTTCGTCGACGCGATCAAGGCCGCGACCAACGGGCGCGGTGCCGACGTGATCTACGACCCGGTCGGTGGCGACACGTTCGACCGGTCGCGCAAATGCATCGCGTTCGAGGGCCGCATCCTGGTCATCGGTTTCACCAGCGGCCGTATCGCCGACGCGCCCACCAATCACGCGCTGGTCAAGAACTATTCGATCGTCGGCGTGCACTGGGGCCTCTACGCGACCGTGAACCCCCAAGTCATCGCGGACGCGCACGACGATCTCGTGCGGCTGTTCGACGCCGGCAAGATCGATCCGCTGATCTCGCAGGAGCTCGACCTCGGGGAGGTGCCTCAGGCGCTCGACCGCCTCGCCAGCCGCGGTACCTGGGGCAAGGTCGTCGCCCGCATGCACTGACCGGAACTCCGGAGATGCTCAGCCGGTCGGGTTGAGGACCGGGAAGTCGCCGTTCCAGGCGACGGCCAGCGTGTGCAAGGTGCGCGAGTTCGGATAGCCGATGTCGGGGTCGGTGTAGGCGTGGAACGCCATCTGCAGGGCGCCGTCGGCGGTCGTGAAGAACTCCTGCCCGCCCGGCCCTGCCAGGGTGCCCGTGGTCGCGAGCGCGGGATACGGGCTCTTGGTGCAGGGACCGGTGATCGACGCGCACACCGCGTACCCGATCGCGTAGTTCCTCGTCTTCCAGTCGTTGCCCGAATAGAACAGGTAGTACTTCCCGTTGTGGATCACCATCGAGGGGCCCTCCACGACGCCCTTCTCCCACACCTGGTCGGCCTTGATCAGTTGCGTCGGCACGCCGAGCGTGTTGAGGCCGTCGGGCGTGAGTGGCTGGCTCCAGATCCGCGCGGGAACGCCGTCGCTCTTGAAGAGCAGGTACGGCCGGCCGTCCTTGTCGACGAACGGGCTCGGATCGATCGTGCCCCCGCTGGTGCTCTGGCAGACCAGGGGCCCGGTCGACGTGTCGGTGAACGGCCCGTCGGGACGGGTCGAGAACGCGCGCGAGACGCATTGCTGGCCCGAGGCCGCGTTCCGCACGGTGTAGTACGCGACGTATCCGCCCGGACGGGGCAGCACGGCCGGGGCCCAGGTGCGATCGGGTTGGGCCCACGCGGGCAGGTGCGCGAGTGCGTTGGGCAGCCACGTCCACTGGTGCAGGTCGGTGGAGGAGACGACCTGGATGTCGCCGCCCCCCGAGTTGGTGGAGTAGCCGTAGAACACGTTGCCGACCCGCAGCACGAAGGGATCGGCGAAGTCGAACGCGAACACCTCGCCGGCCGACGACGTCGACCGGGCCGACGCGTTGCAGCTGCCGGAGACGCCCTGCAGCGCGGCGAACGCGGCGTTGTCGTTGTTCTGAGCGATGCCGACGTAGGTCTTCTGCAGCCCGGCGAGGCAATTGGTCAGCAGCCCGAGCTGGGTGCCCTGGTAGAAGGCGCTGAGGCTGTTCTGGGTGAGCACCGACTGCGTGCTGGTCAGCTGATGGGTCGTCTCGTCCAGCGTCATGTGGGTCGCATCCCGCTGCGCCATCACGGCTTGGGTATCGGCGATGACGGTTGCGATCGTGAGCCGCGCGCCCTCAACCCCCGCCGCGGTGCTGGCGAACGCGTGGGACGCGTCCTGCCGCCCGGACCGGACGTCGCGGATCTCCGCATTCGTCCGCCGCACGTCGGCCCGGACCTGGAGATCGAGGCCGAGCGCGACGCCGAAGCCAACCAGCAACACCGATCCGAGGACGACGAGCGAGCGGATGCGGCGTCGGCGCGTACGCCGCGCCCGTGCCCCCGCGACCTGCTGCGAGACGCGGTGGGCGGTGGTGCCCATGTCGACGTGCGCACGGCCGCACTCGGGACAGTGCTGCCGGTCGGCGTCGGCCCGGTAGGTGCTGTCGCACACGCGACAGTGCTCGAGCACGCGGCTCATCCGGACGCACCCGACTGCTGGGCGCTCTGACAGCTGCCGCTCGCGGCTTGGAGGGAGACCAGCGCGCCGGCATTGTCACCGACCGACAGCTGATTGAGGGCGCGCGACACGCCCTTCACGCACTGCGACACCGCGTCGATCCCGACGACCTGCTCGGCCAGCCTCGTGGTGACGCCGGTCAAGGCGTTGCGAGTCTGCTCGAGCTGGGTCTGCGTGGACGCGAGCTGGGTCTGCAGGGCGTCGCGCTGCTGCGACGTCGAGGCCAGCGATCCTCCGACCAGCGTGAGCTGATCGATCACCGACGTGAGGCCGGCCCGCTCGAGTTGGACGTCGTGCCGATCGCGGCGGAGCGCCGCCGACTCGTCGCGCAGCGTGGCGTGAGCGACCCCGCGCCGTTCGCGCGCGTGGAGATCGCTCGCGACGAAGAGGCCGAGACCGACCACGAGGAGCAGCACCACGCCCGAGATGGCGACCGGGACGCGCCACGCGGCATATGAGCGGGCGGGGGGAGGTGGGTTCGGCATGACTTCCGGCGGGAGCTCTGGGGCTGGCGTCGAAGCGCACCAGCCTTCCAGACCCAGGCACCCCCGTTGACGCGCCCCGTCCCGCCGGGGGTGGGGCCGGTCCGTCCCGCCGGGGGTGGGGCCGGTCCTTCCGCCGGGGACGGCGCCGCTCCTTCCGCCGGGGACGGCGCCGGAGCGGGTGGCTGTAAACTCGCTGGCTCCGCGATCAGGGATGACAGCGTGTCGATTCCTCCTGGTACTCCAATCGCGTTCGACTTCGACGAGTCCGCGGACGCCGAACGTCCGGACGACCTCGCCGCCGAGCAGCGCCACCTGGACGCCGCCTACGCCCGCCTGGAGGAGATGCGCGGCGCCGCGGAGCGGGTGGCGGAGGGATTCAACGAGGTGCGGGGTGGGGGCACCCATCAGGCCCGCGTCGAGCGGGACGCCGCCCACGCGATCACCCGGCGGCGGCTGGCCGCCCTGGAGATCGGTGACGCCGCGCTCTGCTTCGGTCGGATCGACCGTCGGCCCGAGCTGGCGGCCGACGACCGGACCTTCTACATCGGCCGGCTCGCGGTCACGGCCGAGGACCAGACCCCGCTCGTCGTCGACTGGCGGGCCCCGGTCGCGGAGCCCTTCTACCGCGCTACCGCCGTCGAGCCGATGGGCGTCGCCCGCCGCCGGCACTTCCAGTGCCGCGGTCGCACGCTGCTGGCGATCGACGACGAGGTCTTCGACGAGGCGGCCGTCGAGCGCGAAGGACTCACCGTCGTGGGCGAAGGCGCGCTGCTCGCGGCGCTCGACCGCGACCGCACCGGCCGCATGGGCGACATCGTCGCCACGATCCAGGCCGAGCAGGACGAGGCGATCCGCGCCGACATGGACAGTGTGCTCATCGTGCGCGGTGGTCCCGGCACCGGCAAGACCGCGGTCGCGCTCCACCGTGCCGCCTACCTGCTCTACAGCAACCGGCGCAGGCTGGCGAGCCAGGGCGTCCTACTCGTGGGCCCGTCCTCGGTGTTCCTGCGCTACATCGACGAGGTGCTGCCCGCGCTGGGCGAGAACGAGGTACAGCTCAGCACGGTGCGCGCGCTGAAGCCGTCGCTGCGCACCGTCGGCCCCGACCAGCCCGAGGTCGCGGTGCTCAAGGGCGACCTCCGCATGACGACGGTGCTCCGCCGGGCGATGACCGACCGCGAACGTCGGCTCCCGCACGATCTGCGCTTCGAGCTCGACGGCTACCGCATCACGATCAGCCGCACCGACTCGGCCCGGATCCTCGAGCGGGTGCGCCGGCGCCGCGCCACCCACAACGAACGGCGGCCATTGGTCGTGCGCGCGCTGATGGACCGGCTCGTCGCGAAGTATCGCGAGGCCGTCGTGCGCGCCTACCGCCACGGCGGCGAACGGCTCGCGCACAACCAGCAGGTCTCGCTGCTGCCCGAGCCCGACGACGCGAGCCTCTCGATCCCCGACGACCCGACCCTCGCCGCGGCGCTGGCCCGAGGCGAGGGCTTCCCGCCCGACTTCGAAGCCGACCTGCGGGTGCGGCTGCGCGGCGTCCCCGAGGTGCGGGAGGCGCTCGAGCGCATATGGCCGATTCTCTCGGGCGCCGAGCTGGTCCACGACCTGTTCAGCTTCCCGGCCCTGATCCGTTCCGCGTCGAAGAGCGAGCTCACGGCCGAGGAGCAGGCGATGCTCCACCGCCCTCGTGCACCGCGGCTCGACGCGGTGCCATGGACCGAGGCCGACCTCGCCCTGGTCGACGAAGCCGACGAGCTCCTCGGGCCGGTCCAGAGCGCCCTTCCGGCGAAGCCGCGACGCCGCGGGCCCACCCGCGGCGAGCTCGACGCAGCCGACAGCGTCGTCCGCGAGCTCGGCCTCGAGGGGCAGGTCAACGCGGCCGACATGGTCGAGAGGTTCGGCGGCTCGACCCTCGACGGCGACGGCAGCGGCGAGCCGCGCACCTACGGCCACGTGCTCGTCGACGAGGCCCAGGACCTGACCCCGATGCAGTGGCGCATGATCTCGCGGCGGGTGCCGTCGGGCTCGATGACGATCGTCGGCGACATCGGCCAGGCGAGCCGGCCCGGCTCCGCCGAGAGCTGGGACGAGGTCGTCGCAGCCATCGGGTCGCGGCTCCCGGCCCGCTCGGCCACCCTCACGGTCAACTACCGGACGCCGGCCGAGATCATGGAGGTCGCGCACCGGGTGCTCGCGGTGGCGAGCCCGGAGCTCGAGCCGACCGAGGCCGTCCGCCATACGGGTGTGCAGCCGCGCTTCGACCGGGTCGAGGAGGCCGACATCGTCTCGGCCGCGGCTCGCTCCGCGAGGCGGGGCTACATGGCCCAGGGAACCGTCGCGGTGGTGGCCGCGGTCGAGCTGCACGCGCCGATCGTCGCCGCGCTCGCCGACCTGGGCGCGGTGGGCGACAGCGACGCCGCGATCGAAGCCCGCGTCGCGGTGCTCTCGGCTCAGGACACGAAGGGCCTCGAGTTCGACCATGTGGTGGTGGTCGAGCCGGCGACGCTGGTTCCGACCGAGGACCGGGCCGGCCTCCGGCTCCTCTACGTGACGCTCACCCGGGCCACCCGCACCCTCACGGTGCTCCACGCCCAGCCATTGCCCGAGGCGCTGCACCCGTAACGGCGCCGCCGGCGCGGCAGCGCGCGCATCCGTGCAGCGCACGAAGGCGGTCGGGTACGTCGCTTGGCGAGGCACGGGGACCTGCCGTCAGGCTGGGTTCAGGGCCGCCGCCGGTAGGCTCGGCCCGTGGATCTCCCCTCGCCCCAGATCATCCTCGCTGCCGACCACCGGGCGCGTGGCGTGATCACCATCGAGCGCTACGCCGACCTCCTCGACGCGCTGCGGGCCGCGCTCCCGTCGTGCGACGGTCTCATGGCCAGTGCGAAGCCGCTCGCGGATCTCGCGCGCGACGGGCTGGCGCCCGGGCAGTCGAGCTGGCTCTCGCTCAATCGCACCGGGCTCGCGAACACCCCGTTCGAGCTCGACGACCGTTCGGTCGCGTCGGCCGAGCGGGCCAAGCGCGACGGCTACACCGGCGTCAAGTGGATGACCCGCATCGACCGCGACGATCCGATCTCGGCTGACGCGCTCGAGATGCTCGGTGCGCTCCTCGAGGACGTCGCCGAGCTCGGTCTCGACGCGATGATCGAGCCGCTGAGCTGGCACCACGACGCATTGGACCGCTCAGTCGAAGGCGTCGTCTTCGCGGCGATCGTCGCCCACGACCTGGGCGCGCCCCTTCTGAAGGTGCCGGTTCCCGACGTGCAGCCGGGCCCCGCTCGGGTCGAGGCCGTCGCGCGCGTCGTCGCGAGCGTCGGCGTGCCGCTGCTGTTCCTCGGTGGCCCCTACCGCGCCGACCGGCAGGAGCTGTTGCAGGAGATCGCCGACGCGATGGCGGGCGGCGCGGCCGGGCTCGCGATCGGGCGCGGCGTCTACCAGGACCCGTATCCCGGGGAGATGGCCGCGCTGGTGCGCGCGGTCGTCGACGCCGGCACGATCACCGACGACGTGGCCACGGCCGCCAAGGAGCTGAGCACCCGATGACCGTCACCGAATCCGACCTCGAGGCGATCGACGTCGCCTGGGATCTCGACCCGCTCATCGACGGTGGCGAGCCCGACAAGGTCGACGCGCTTCTTGATCAGGCCGACGCCATCGGTGAGAGCCTCGCCAAGCGCCGCGGTACCGTCGCCGAGCTCGACGCCCAGGGCCTCGCCGCGTTCATGCACGAGCTCGCCGACCTCGAGGACGTGGTGGGTCGCGTCGGTTCGTACGCGGGCCTGCGCTTCGCGGTCAACACTGCGGACCCTGCGATCGGCGCGCTCATGCAGCGCGTCGAGGAGCGTGCGACGGCGATCCAGAGCCGGCTCGTCTTCTTCGAGCTCGAGTGGGCGACGGTGCCCGACGAACGCGCCGACGCGCTGCTCGCCGACGACCGGCTCGCGTTCTGCCGCCACCACCTGGAGTCGGCCCGCCGATACCGCGAGCACCTGCTCACCGAGCCCGAGGAGATCCTGCTCACGGAGAAGGGCGTCACCGGGCGGAACGCGTGGGGCCGGCTGTTCAGCGAGCTCACGTCGGCAATCACCGTCGAGCTCCACGACGGGATCACGTCCTTGGAGCAGGCGCTGTCGCGCCTGGCGTCGCCGGACCGCGAGGTGCGCCGCAGCACCGCGATCGCGGTGACCACCGCGCTCGAGCCGGGCATCCGAACCCGTGCGTTCATCTACAACACGCTGCTGGCCGACAAGGCGACCGACGACCGACTGCGCAAGTACCCGACCTGGATCTCGGACCGGAACCTCAGCAACGAAGCGAGCGATGCATCGGTGCAGGCGCTGATCGACGCGGTCGAGGCCCGCTCCGACATCCCGCAGCGTTGGTACTCCCTCAAGGCCAAGCTGCTCGGCATCGACCGGCTCGCCGACTTCGACCGCATGGCGTCGATCACCGGCACGGAGGAGCAGTTCGCGTGGAGTGAGGCGCACGAGCTCGTGCTCGGCGCGTACCGCTCGTTCTCACCCGACATGGCCGACGTCGCCGAGCGCTTCTTCGACGAGCAGTGGATCGACGCACCGGTGCGTCCGGGCAAGCGTCCCGGCGCGTTCTGCGCCTACACCGTGCCGTCGGTGCACCCGTACCTGTTGCTCAACTGGACGTCGCGCCGTAGGGACGTGCTCACCCTCGCGCACGAGATGGGACACGGACTGCACGCGTATCTCGCGCGCGAACAGGGCGTCTTCCATCAGACCACCCCGCTCACTCTGGCGGAGACCGCGTCGGTCTTCGGCGAGACCGTCACGTTCGGACGACTCCTCGACCAGACGACCGACCCCGAGGCCCGACTGTCACTGTTGGCCGAGAGCCTCGAGGGGCAGATCGCCACCGTGTTCCGGCAGATCGCGATGAACCGCTTCGAGAACGCGGCCCACACCGCCCGCCGCACCGAGGGTGAGCTCAGCGTCGAGAAGTTCGGCGACCTCTGGGCCGAGACCCAGCACCGGATGCTCGGCGACTCGGTCGAGGTGACCGACGGCTACCGCTCGTGGTGGAGCTACGTGCCCCATTTCATCGGCACGCCCGGCTACGTCTACGCGTACGCCTACGGCCAGCTGCTCGCGCTGTCGGTGTACCGCAAGTACGAGGAGCAGGGACCCGACTTCGTCCCGAAGTACCTGCAGCTGCTCGCAGCCGGCGGCTCGCTCCCGCCGGAGAAGCTCGGCGAGATCGTGGGCGTCGACCTCACCGACCCCGGCTTCTGGGACGGCGGCCTCGCGATCGTCGAACAGCAACTCGTCGCCGCCGAACAAGCAGCCAAGGACAGCGGCCGCCTCTAAGGGCCCGCCCGTGCGTTCACAGACAACCCTGTGGGTTGTCTGTGAACGCACCGAGGTGGAGAGTTACAGGCGGGCGAGCTCTTCGCGGAGGAGTCCGAGGCCCATGGGGCCGAGGGCGAGCGCGCGGCTGTGAAAGTCCTTCAGGTCGAATCCGGAGCCGTGGCGGGCGCGCGCGGCGTCGCGGCCTTCGAGCCAGATGCGCTCGCCGACCTTGTAGCTGATCGCCTGACCGGGCCAGCCGAGGTAGCGGTCGATCTCGCTCGCGATGAACGGGGCGTCGAAGCCACCGAATCCGAGCATGAACGCGATCGCGAGATCGGGGGTCCACTGCTCGCCGCCGTGGAACGTCTCGCCGTGCGGGATGTTCTTGCCGAGGTGCAGCCCGATGTCGACGACGACGCGTGCGGCGCGGAACGCTTGGGCCTGGAGCATGCCGAGCTCGTCGGCCGGATCGTCCAGGTATCCGAGCTCGCCCATGAGCCGCTCCGAATAGAGCGCCCAGCCCTCGGCGTGACCGGAGTTCTCCACCAGCGTGCGCTGGAAGCGGTTGAGCAGGTCGGCGAGGTACACGACCTGGCCGATCTGCAGGTGATGACCGGGCACGCCCTCGTGGTAACAGGTCGAGACCTCGTGCCAGAGGGGGAAGCGCGTCTTGCCGACGGGCTCGGGATACCACGTGCGTCCTGGCCGGCTGAAGTCCTCCGACGGCGGCGTGTAGTACATCGCCGCCGCGCCTCCGGGGGGCGTGATCATCGCCTCGACGCGCTGCACCGGGAGCGGGATGTCGAAGTGGGTCCCGTTGAGCTCACTGATCGTGCGGTCCATGAGGTCCTGGAGCCACGCCCGGAGATTCGCGATCCCCTCGATGCTGCGCGCGGGGTCGTGGTCGAGGAACTCGATGACCTCGGCCAGCGAGCGGTGCGGGAGGATGCGCTCGCCGACCGCGCGCATCGCGTGCTCGATGCGGTGCAGCTCGTGCCACCCCCAGCTGTAGGTCTCGTCGAGATCCAGGTCGATGCCGTTGAACTCGCGCGCCGAGAGCAGGTAGCGCTCGGCGCCCACCCCGTCCTGCTCGGACGCCGACGGGGCGTAGTCGTGACGCAGGTACTCCGCGAGTTGCCCGTAGGCGTCGGTCGCGGCCTGCGCCGCGCCCCGTAGCTTCGCCTCGAGCGCGGCGTCGTTACCCCCGTAGCCGTCGACGAAGCTGACGAAGAACGGCGGGGTGTTGTTCTCGAGGCCGCCCCACGTGCCTGCCGTGACTGCGCAGGCGAGCGCTTGCCGCCGGGCGGCGACGATCCCGCGCGAGGCGCCCTCCACGAGCGACGCCTGGAAGCTCGTGAGCGCTTCGGGGACCTTCGTCATGCGGGTGGCGATCGTCGCCCAGTCGTCGTCGGTGTTCGTCGGCATCTGGTCGAAGACGCCGCGGATGCTCTCGATCGGGCTCGCGAGCACGCGCACGTCGCGCAGCCGCTCGCCGGCGTCGAACTGGTCGACGACGATCGCGAGCTCGTCCTGCATGACGGCCAGGGCGATCCGGTCGCGTTCGTCGTTCACGGGCGCGCCGTCGAGCTCGAGGCGCGTGTCGCGCGCCAGCTCGGCGCTCGCCGCGGTGCCCTCGGGGGAGAAGTCGGTCATCTCGTCGTCGTGGCCCGCGATCCCGGCCGCGGTGGCGAGCACCGGGTCGAGCGCGGCGATCCGGTCGACGTACCGATCGGCGATCTCGCGGACTGTGGGCATGGGGCTCCCCGGGTCAGGCGAGCCCGAGCGCGGCGACGGCCCGGAGCTCGCGAGGAATATCGGCGCCCATGGGGGCATAGATGAGCTCGGTGACGCCGGTCTCCGCGAGCGCCTCGGCCTTGGTCCGCCATTCCGACGCATCGCCGGTCATCGTGTACTGGAGGACCGAGTCACCCGAGACCAGCTTCCGGTCGCGTTCGGACACGGCGGTGAAGTGGCCCCGGTGCAGCGCGAGGTGGCGCTCCACTTCGGGGATCGACTCCAGGTCCGCCCGCCATGCCTCACCGCCTTCCATCTCGTCGACCATGGAAGGGGCCGCTTCGTAGATGCCGTGGTAGGCGACGACCGCGCCCGGTCCGGCGGCATCGAGCACCCGGGCCGAGTCGGCGGGCTCACCCGGTTCGAGGACGGTGCCGTACTGGAGGAGCGCGCACCAGTCGAAGTCGGGGACCCCGCCGAACACTGCCATCACGCCGTCGCCGTGCTCCTGCGCGACCGCGAGCCCCTTGGGACCGTTGGCGGCCACGACGATCGGGGTCGGGAGCGGCCGCTCGGGGAGCACGCCCGGGTCCATCACCATCTGGACGAGGCGGCCGTCGATCTCGACGGCCTCACCCCGCAGGAGCCCGCGCAGCTGGGCGATGTACGCGCCGGTGTCCTTCCACGTCATCGGCGCCTGGCCGAGGACCATGCGCCCGGTGAAGCCGGTGCCGACGGCCGCCGCGGCGCGGCCCGGCGCGAGCTGCTCGAGTGTGGCGAGCGCACTTGCGTTGACGAGCACGTGGCGGAGGCTCGGCACCAGGACCGCGGGGCCGAGGCCGATCCGCTCGGTGGCCGCCGCGGCGAGCGCGAGATGCATCCACACGTCGCCGTAGAGCGCGGGCGAGTCCCACATCCATGCCCGCGCGTACCCGAGGTCCTCGGCCAGGCGGACGTGCTCCACCGTGTGCGGTCCGGGAGCGAATCCACAGGAGATGTCCACGCCCCGACGCTACCGGAGGCGCGGCGGAACGCGGTCCTGTGACTAGCCGCCGTTGGCGGCGGGGACGAACGTCCGGCAGGGCTCGCCGCGCAGGCTGCCGCACGCGGGCAGGCGGGTCGGGATCGGGACGCTGCTCACGACCGGCAAAGCGATGCTCGAGGCGTGTTTCACGTCGCGCGCGATCGAGTTCATGACGATGCCCTTCGCGGGCTGCGCGGTGAACGACCATCGGGGCCGGTTGCCGCCCGGTGCCTGCACGGTGATGCGGATACGTGACCCGGAACGGAAGGCGTGACCCATACCGGGCAGCTCGACGCGGGACAGCGTGTACTTGTTCTTGGGCAACGGGGCCGCATCGCGCTTCAGGTGCGTGTGGCGGGGCGCGAGGTCGGTGGTACCCCCCGGGTCGAGCGCGCGTTGGCTCGCCCGGAGCCAGCCGCTCTGGACGTAGGTCTCCTTGCCGTCCGGCCGCACCTCGGTGAGGGTGACCTCGAGGTCGGTGTCACGGGCGGTCGACTTCAGCCAGAGGTCGACGCTCCCCGGTCCGACGACGACCGTGTCGCGGGGGAGCGGCGGCGTGGTGTAGCCGACGCCCTTGCCGCCGGGCAACGGGCGCCAGTCGTAGGCCGGCGACGTCTTCCAGAGCGCCGCGTCGTCGCCGGTGTAGTCGGTCGCCGGGAACGCGGTCGGGTCGTACTGATAGGTGTCGGCGGTCGCCGCCGCGGCCGCGCCGGTCGGCTTGGCGTCGGTGAGGGTCCCGTTGGGACCGAAGTAGAGCCGAGCGGTGGCCGCGGGAGGCGGCCAGCTCGTGAACTCGGCCTCGAAGCCCGGCAGTGGTGCACCCGGGGTCTGGCCCGGCGCCGCGCCGTTGTCGAACAGCACGCGGACGCGGGGCTCGCCTTCGTAGACGTCCAAGGCGTTCTTGTATGCGCCGTAGTCGTTGAAGCGCCCGGCCGGGAGCTGGAGGCCGTTGACGCCCATCAGCTGCGAGTAGAACGCGGGCGCGGCCAGCTTGACCGAGTCGGGGATGCGCGGGACTTGGAGCGCGACGTAGAAGAAGAGGAACTCGGCCCACCGCTCGGCGACCTGGGGCGCGAACGCGTCGGCGTGCATGCCATTGAACAGCGTCACCTCGACCTTGGTGAACGCGCCGAAGTGGTCGAGCATGTCGGTGAAGTGCGGTCCCGTCTGCTCGTCGGTGAAGGAACCGGCGATGAAGACGGGGACCTGGATCTGGTCGACGAACGTGTACGGCGAGAGCGGGTCGTCGATCAGCGGTTGGTAGAAGGGCCGACCGCTCTCCTGCTTCAGGAGGCTCACGTTCTGGCCCCGCAACTTCTGGTTGTTGCTGCACGCCACGTCGCCCTGCGCGATCCGCTTGACCACCCACGGCTGCCCGCTCGGCTGTGCCGCGGCGTCCCGTTCCCTCGCGAACTGGGCCGCGAAGCCGGTGTTGGGGATGCCGCCGGGGTACGCCTCGCCCCGCCAGAAGTCGTCGAGCACCGACAGCGGTGCGATGGCGGCGAGGTGCGGGGGCTGGGTCGCGCCCACGAAGAGCTGACTGATGCCGGAGTAGGAGATCCCCACCATGCCGACCTTGTGGTGCAGAACCCACGGCTGGGCCGCAACCGTCTCGACGGCGTCGTAGCCGTCGAGGGACTGGAGGTTCTCGAAGAACGAGTAGGCGCCGCCCGAGCAGCCGGTGCCACGCATGTTGACGCCCACGGTCGCGAAGCCCAGCTGCCCGGCCGCCAGCGTGCTCGGCTGCGGCGTGTCGGGATTGGCGACGTCGTAGCCGGAGTACTCGACCACGGTGGGGAACGGCCCGTCGGCGGCGGTCTTGCCCGCGGGGAGGCGGACCATCGCCGCGAGGGTGGTGCCGTCACGGGTGCGGAGGTAGTTGAGCCCCGGCTGGAGGGCCTGGCCGGTATAGAGCGACTTCGGTGGCGCATCGGCGGGGCTCATGACCTGAAAGGTCGGGCTCGCGAACAGCTTGCCGCTCTGCTTGCTCACGACGGTGTAGTCGGAAGCGAACGGCACGTCCCGGAAGATGTAGCTACCGGATTTGTCGGCGACCCCGTGGGCGACCGGGATCTTGTGGAGATGGAGCAGGACCAGCTTCGCCCCGGGTGTGGCGTCGGTGACGTAGACCTGCTGGACCGATCCGCCCACGTGGTAGGTCGCCGAAGTGGTCTTTCCGGCGTTCGGATCCACGAAACTCGGCCCGGTCGTCGTCGTCTTCGGCTTCGCGGTCGTCGAGCTCCCGGGAGGGGAGGCCGCGC
>JAODBH010000032.1 GCA_025463865.1 Actinomycetes bacterium
TTCGGAAAGCGGTCGACAGCGCGTTCCGCCTCCTGCACGACCTGACCGCCGACGAGCAGAGCGGGCTCGTCGGCCCATCCACCAACCGTTAGGACATCCCGATGGACGCACAACCACTCGACGGCAAGGTCGCGATCGTGACCGGCGCGGGCGGTGGCATCGGACGGGTCTACGCACGCGGTCTCGCCGAAGCCGGCGCCGCCGTCGTCCTCGCCGACCTCACCACCGGTTCGGCGGAGGAAGGCGCCGCCGAGATCGCGGCTGCGGGCGGGCGGGCGATCGCGGTGACCACCGACGTCACCAGCGAGGAGAGCGTCGCCGAGCTCGCGGCGAAGGCAGCCGAGGCGTTCGGGCGCATCGACATCCTCGTGAACAACGCCGCGCTGATGGCCGAGATCCCGGCCGGCGACGGGCTCACCGGGATCGCGCTCGACATGTGGAACAAGGTGCTCGCGGTCAACCTCACCGGTCCCCTGCTCTGCACCCGGGCCGTCGTTCCGCACATGCGGGAGCAGGGCTACGGGAAGATCGTCAACCAGTCGTCGGGGGGCGCGTTCACGCCGAGCGGTTCGTACGGCGTCACCAAGCTCGGCCTCGTGAGCATGACGCTGTCCCTCGCGCGCGAGCTCGCACCCGCGGGGATCCGCGTGAACGCAATCGCGCCCGGCTTCACCAACACCGACGCGGGGCTCCGGTCCACGCCGCCCGAGTACCGCGGGTTCATCGAGATGACGGTGCCGTTCCCGTTCGGCGAGCCCGACGACCTCCTCGGCGCGCTGATCTTCCTGTCCAGCCACGCGAGCGACTGGGTCACCGGCCACACCCTCAACGTCGACGGCGGCTGGATCCCCCGGACGTGATCACGCTTCGTGCGTCCCCAGAGCACGCATAGCGTGCTCTGGGGACGCACGAACGTCCTGGGTCGCGCAGGGGGGGTCAATCCGAGGCGGCGAGCTCGGCCAGAAGTGTGCCGACGTCGCTGAGGGCGCGCAGGGTGTCGTTCAGGTGGGTGCAGGTCGTGGTGCCGACCAATTCGGCACGCACGCGGGCCCGCAGGTCCTCGAGCGCCATGCCCTGGATCCGGGCCGCGCTGGCGATCGAGCCCGGGCATTCGATCCACGGCAGCACGCGCGCCTCGGCCGAGATCGATTCCACCAGCCGGGTCTGCATGTCGGCGGTTCCGCTGACGGTGTACTCGTGGACGATGGTCTCGAAGCTCTCCGCGCTCTGGTGCGAGTCGCGGAAGTGGCCGTCGAACGCGGCGTGACCTTCGGACGGCTGCCACACGTCGATCCGCCGACGTCGACGCATGGTGTGCGGGGGCATCGCGTCGATCTCATGGTTCGCGAGCGGGTCGGGGTCGTCGTCGAGCGACGGCGCCTGCGCCCCGAGCACCACCGGATTCACGCCCTCGTCCCGGATGTGGTTCATCATCGACGCGTCGCCCGCCCAACCGATGCAGATGTCGGTCTGGAAGGCCATCTGATCGATCGAGATGCGGTGCGGCTCGTCACCCTCGACGATCCCCTCCACCTGGCCGGCGTAGCCCGACACCAGTGTGGCGCCGGGCCAATCGTCGAGGAGGAGGTAGAGCAGCGTGCCCGCCTCGGCCAAGTCGGGGAGCAGCTCGGTCATGCGGCCCCGGAACCCGGGCCCGACCACCGCGCCGACGAGCGCCTCGAGCCGCGGTTCGGGCGGGTCGGTCTCCACCCATTCGATGGCGTGGGTCGGGCCGTCGAGCCGGGCCGACAGGCGTTGCCGGCCGACGACCTCGGTGCTGCCGTCCGCGCGAGTGATGAGGTCGCGCGCGCGTGCGTCGACGATGAGCGCGCCGCGGGAACCCTCGGGCCGCGAGGTGTCGATCGTGCTCGTCCGCCGGATCGAACCGAGCGGCCGCGGCGGTGTCACCGGCAACGGGTTGTGCGGGCCCGCGATCTCCGGCGCGAACGCCTCCGGGGTGCGCGCCACCAGCGCGGCCTGATCCGGATTGATCTGAAGGGGAATCGAACTGCTCACGAGGTCACCATCCCCTCAGTCTGGCGCGGCCGGGACGCCCCCGGCACAGCCGGCGGAGCGATGGTCTGGGCGCGGCTCACCGCGCCTCGCGCCAAACCGATGCCAAGAGGTTCGACCCGCCCGTCAAGAGTCCGCCAAAGGTCTGGATCTCTCGCACCGTTGGTGCTCCCGTGGGTACAGGAGCTCGCAGCCCCGAAAGGGTGAGCAGCTGTGCAGGCGAGGAGGATCATGACGACGGAATTGCGCAGCAATTGCGATCTGGCCCAGCCGTTCTGCGACGACGTGGTCCTCGTGGCCGGCTTCTTCACGCCCAACGCACCGAGCGGCGGTCTGGCGGGCAGCTCCGTGGGGCTCCACGAGCGCCGGCTCCTGGTCGCTCGCGGTGCCTATCTCGCCGAACGGGTACTGATCTCGGTCACCCCGCTCGACGTGGTGGCCGTCGCGTTCGGCCCGGGCGCGATGGCCCACCTCCAACGCGTGTCCTGGAGCCGCGCGCAGCTGGTTGCAGTGCTCGTCCCCTCGCACGTTGACGCGAGCCGGCCGCGCGACGTCGCGCTCGGCCTGTCCCGGGACTCGCGCTTCCCCCGCATCGAGGTCGCGTGGGAATCCGGCGATGCAGCGAGCGTGGCGGTCGTCGACCGGCTGGTGAGATCGGTCTCGCCGAGATCCGGGGCCTGAGCCGCGCGTCAGTGTGGTGCCGTCGGGATGCCACGGTCACGGCCGGCGAAGAGGTCGTCGGCGGTTGCGTCGAGCTGCTCGATGGTCCACGGTCCGCCGTCGGTCCGCACGCGGTTGGTCGGTCGCCAGCTCTCCCAGATGAAGCACTCGGCGCCGTGGACTCCCAGGATCTGGCCGTTGACCGCGTCAGCGCGGGGTGAGGCCAACCACGCCACCACCGCGGCGACCCCTTCGGGGCTCATCTCGTTCCGCCGCTCCTCGGTGAACAGATCGTCTCCCCAGAGCGGCTCGGTCATGCGCGTGAACGCGATCGGAGCGATCGCGTTGACGCGCACGCCGTACGGCGACAGTTCGCGGGCGAACGCGATGGTCATGGTGGCGACTCCCGCCTTGGCCGCGGCGTAGTTGATCTGCCCGGGCATACCGCCGTTGAGCCCGTTGACCGACGCGGTGTTGACGATCGCCGCGTGCACCGGATCACCACTCGCCTTCGACTCGTCCCGCCAATGCTCGCCCGCGAAGCGACACAACGAGTAAGTGCCCTTGAGGTGCACGTCGATCACGACGTCCCAGTCGGACTCTTCGGCGTTGAAGCTCATCCGCTCCCGGGTCACGCCCGCGTTGTTGACCACGATGTCGAGCCGGCCGTAGGTGTCGACGGCCTGGCCGACGAGTCCCCGCGCCTCGTCCCAACCACCGATGCGGGCGGTGTTGGCGACGGCCGCACCACCGGTGGCCCGGATCTCCTCGACGACCGCGTGCGCGGGGCCGTCGTCGCCGCCTTCGCCGAACCGGGACACCCCGACGTCGTTGACGACGACGCGCGCCCCGAGCGCGGCCAGGGTGAGGGCCTCGGCGCGGCCGATCCCCCGACCCGCGCCGGTGACGATCGCCACCTTCCCGTCGAGATCGTTCATCCGGTCCTCGTCTCGGTACTCCTCGTCTCCGTGCTCCGGCGACCGTTTGCGTCAGAGGGTGCGGTACGAGCCACCGTCGGCCAGGATCTGTGCGCCGTTGATGTAGCTGCTTGCGTCGCTGGCGAGGAAGACGCACAGGCCGACCATGTCTTCGGGCTGACCGATGCGGCCCATCGGATTGGCCGCACCGGCGGACGCCTTCTGCTCCGGTGGCCACGCCTTCGTGATGTCGGTGTCGAACGCGCCCGGCAACACCAGGTTGGCGCGCACCTTCGGCGCCCACGCACCCGCGAGCCCGAGCGTCAGGGCGTTGAGCCCCGCCTTCGCCATGCAATACGGGAGATCGAACGTCATCGGCCGCAGCGATCCGGCGGTGGTGACGTTGATGATCGAGCCACCGTCGCCTTCGGCCATGCGCGTGCCGAACTGCACGCTGAGCCGGAACGGCCCGCCGGCGTTCACTGCGTGGACCTTCGCGTAGAGCTCTTCGGTGACCGACGGCAGGTCGTCGTACAGCGGCGACATCCCGGCGTTGTTCACCAGCACGTCGCAGCGACCGAGCTCCTCGTAGACGGTCTCGACGAGCCGGTCGCAGTCGTCCCAGTTGCCGACGTGGCACGCGACGGGCAACGCCCGTCGACCGGTGGCCGCTTCGATCGCCTTCGCCGCGGTCTCGCAGTTCTCGAACTTGCGGCTGGCGATCACCACGTCGGCGCCGGCCGTGGCGAATCCCTCGGCGACCGCCCGGCCGATGCCGCGGCTCCCGCCCGTGACCACCGCGACCTTGCCGCTCAGGTCGAACATCTCCGCCGGGGTCTTCATGCGCCGACCCCGACGGCGTCGTCGTGGCGTGCTTGCGTCCTGGTCATGCGGCACCCGCTCCCTTACGGCTCCGGAACCCTCACGTGATCGGCGACGAGACTCGCATGGCCGACCGCGTGAGTTCCATTCCCGCGCCGCCTGGCGGCAAAGCCACGTTCAAGCACTCGGCAGTCTCGCGGCGCGGCTGCTCGACTCCCAACTGATGATGGCGCGGTCGTTCGGGTACGAGACCGGCGCGGCGCCTTCGAGCGTCGACTTCAACCCGAGCAGGAAGTAGCCCCACTTGGTCGTGCAGTGGCCCATGAACTCCTTGACCTCGCGCCACCCGGTGTTCGTGAAGTAGACGACGGTCTCGTCGTCGCCGACGGACAGGTCGAACGTGAACTCGGTGCCGATCCACTCTTCGGGTCCGTCCACGCAACGCCAGACCACCCGGTTCGCGGTCACCTCGAGCACGTCCATCACCGCGGCCGCGTCCGGTCCCCCGAAGTAGAAGCGCAGCGTGCCGCCCGGCGCGGGGTCGCCCTCGACGGTGGTGGTCCAGAAGTCGGCGAGACCCTCGAGGGTCGCGAAATGAGCGTGGACACGCTCGATCGGGGCTTGGATTCCGACGTGGTGCTGGATCTCGGGCATGTGTCTCTCCTCTGGTGGGGTCGGCAAGCGATTCCGACATGCAGCCTTTTGGTTGCGTTTTATATTGGCAGCCGTCAGGTTGCATGTCCAGCCGGCCGGTCTCGGCGGTTGGCCGCGCGGCGCGCCGGGCAGACAAGGAGCGGGATCTCGAGCGGATGAGGGAGCGCGCGATGAAACGTGACGCCTTGCGGATCTACCTGGGCGACCACCTCGCCGGGGCGGGGGCGGGGGTCGAGATCGCGCGACGGATCGCCGACAGCTACAAGGGCACCGCCGAGGAGCCCGCGTTCCGGCAGCTCGCGGCCGACATCGAAGCTGACCGGCAGACGCTGATCGAGATCCGCGAGCGACTCGACATGGCCCGCGCGCCGCTCAAGGAAGCGGTGGCGTGGGTCGGCGAGAAGGTGGCCCAGATCAAGCTGAGCGACGCGGTGACGGGCGACGCGCACATGACGCGCCTGTTGGAGCTCGAGACACTCGAGACCGGCATCAGCGGCAAGCTCGGGTTGTGGCGCGCGCTCGAGGTCGTTCCATCGCCCGAGCGGTTGGGCGTGGATCTCGAGCTCCTCGAGCGCCGAGCCAAGGAACAACGCCGGTTCGTCGAACAACACCGGATCGAGGAGGCCCGCGCCGCGTTCGCGGCGTAGCGCGCTGCTCGAACTGCTGCACGCGGGCCCACTTCACGGCAGGTAGCTTGCGTCCGTTCGGGGTTCGACCAGTCAGGCCACCGTGCGTCGAACCGACCTGACGCGGAGACACCATGCTCAACCTGTCCTGGATCGCACCGCTGCCTGCATGGTGAGCGACGCGCGCCCGTCACCGCCGCTGACCGCATCGCGCCCGGTCACGCCGGGACGGGTCTCCATCATCATCGGGTTCGTCGGCGTCCTGATCACCGCCTCGCTCACCTTCACTGCGTGGACGCTCGACCAACACAACGAGACGCGGCTGTTGCAGGTGCAGACCGAACAGGTCGGCGCCCTGCTCGGCTCGACCATCCTCGGCATCAGCAGCCCGCTGACGACCGCGCTGCAGATCGAGACCGCGACCAACGGCGATCCGCAGGCGTTCACGCGGTTCATGTCGACCGTCACCGGCCCGAACCGCGTGTTCGTGTCCGCTTCGCTGTGGCGCCTCGACGGGCCGTCGGCCGGATCGATCGCGACGGTGGGCGTGCAACCCGACCTCGACGCCGCATCGATCCGGGCGAGTGGCCTGAAGGCGCGGGCGAAGTCGACGTTCGCCGTCGTCGGCTTGCCGCGAGGCCGCCTCCAGAGGATCGGCTACGCGGTGACGAGCGCAACGGCGCCCACCTTCGTGGTCTATGCCGAGCGCTCCATCCCGGCCAACCGTCGCGTCCCCATCGAGACGAACTCCGCGTTCGCGGACCTCCACTTCGCGACGTATCTCGGTCGTGGGATCAGCGCGGAGAACCTCGCGACGACCGACCTCCCCGCCGATCGCCTGCCCCTCTCGGGTCGGACGGCCCGGGAGCAGATCCCCTTCGGGAACACGACGCTCACCCTCGTGACGACGCCGGCCAATCGGCTGGGCGGCGGACTCGAAGCCGCGCTTCCCTGGATCCTGCTCGTCGGCGGAGTGGTGCTCACCATCGCGACGGCTGTCGTCGCCGAACAGCTGGTGCGACGACGACGAACCGCGGAGAGCCATTCCGGGACCATCAACGCGCTGTATCGCCAGCTCGACGATCTCTACCGCGAGCAACGCACCATCGCCGAGACGCTGCAGCGCGCGCTCCTGCCCCGGCGGAATCCTTCGGTCTCGAACCTGGAGGTCGCGTCGCGGTACGTCGCGGGCGCCCAAGGGGTGGACGTCGGGGGCGACTGGTACAGCCTGATCCGCATCGACGACCGACACTTCGCGTTCGCCGTGGGCGACGTCATGGGCCGCGGGGTGGAGGCCGCGGCGATGATGGCGCACCTCCGCTTCACGATCCGCGCCTACCTGCTCGAAGGCCATCAGCCCGACGTCGTGCTCGGCATGTGCTCCCAACAGTTCGACATCTCGGTCGACGGGCGCTTCGCCACCGTGCTCGTCGGCGTCGGCGACCTGGAGACAGGCGTCGTGACCCTTGCGAACGCGGGTCACCTCGAACCGCTCCTCGTATCGCGGGACGGGGCCGATTTCGTCCCCACCGCCGTCGGTCTCCCGCTGGGCATCGCGCCGTCGGACTACGCGTTGCACGAGGTCCGGATGTCCCCGGGCTCGACGCTCATCGCGTTCACCGACGGGCTCGTCGAACGGCGCGACGAGGACATCGGGGCCGGGCTCGAGCGCCTGGCGCGTGCCGCGGCCACGCCGAGCGACGACCTCGATTCGTTCCTCTCGAAGCTCCTGCTGGAGATGGTGCCGAACGGATCGGAGGACGACACCGCCGTCCTGGCGTTCCGCTGGGCGGGGTCCGTGCTGCCGCAAGCGTCGAACCCGACGGCGAGCTCGGGCACCGCCACGGCGTGAAGCGCAGCAACGCGCGCGTCGCGCGGCGGCACGCCGCGCGACGGAACGGCGACGTCAGATGCGGTTGAGCACCTCGGCCAACGCGTCGGGCTTGCTGATCATCACCATGTGGCCGGCATCGACGTCGATGATCGTGGGCTCGCGGAGGTTCGCGGCCATCCGGGTCTGGGCCTCGGGGAGCAGGCTCACGTCCTGCAGCAAGCGGACGTAGGTCTGCGGGATCGGCTGATCGAGCCCGGCCAGGTCGATGGGTTCCGAGATCACGCCGACAGCCTCCGGCACGGTGAGGTCGAGGGTGAGCTGCGCGAGCTCCGGGGTCATGTCGTTGCAGAACATGGCCTGCACGAACTCCGGCGCGAGACCACCTTCCGGGTCCACCAGGTCGGCACCGAGGTCAGCGGCCAGCTTCTCCAGGCTCGGGCTCAAGGAGCCGAGGACGTCGGAGACCGCGAGTCCCTGCGGTGGAACCGAGCACGACACGAAGGCGATGTGCCGCAACCGGGGACCGACGCGGGCGGCCACACCGGGCAGCGTGATACCGGCCAACGAGTGCCCGACCAACACGACGTCGTCGAGGCCGGCGTCGGTGATGTCGGCGACCACCGAGTCGACGAAGTCGGCGACCGTGACGGTCGCGAGGTCGGCGGGATGCTTGCCCCGACCGGGCAGATCGACCGCGAGCACGTCACCGTCGAGCAACGGAACCACGGCGTCCCAACAGGACGCACCGAACCCGCCGCCATGCACCAGAACGAACGTCACGTGTCCCCCTCGTCTCGACGGACGGATCCTACGCAGAGCTCCCCGTTGCGCGGGCGAGCATGCCCGAGCAGTATCAGCTGCCCGGCAGAGTCGAGACCGGGGCCGGGCTCGGGTGAGGCGCAGGTGCGAGGATGAACATCGTGCGCTGCGCTCCCATGGTCTCCCGTGCGGTGAGCGTCGCGGTGGTCGTCGTGATCCTGGGTGCCTCGTCCGCGGGAACCACGGTCGCAGCCGCGGTCGCGGCTGCGGCTGTGTCGCCCTCCCGGCCGTCGGCGCTCACGGTCGACGGACTCTCACACGCGATCGGGATCGCGCCGACCGACGTGCAGTTCGCCTGGCACGTTGGCGACACTCGGCCCGACGCGGTCCAACGCGCGTACCGCATCGTGGTGCGCCGGGGCGCCACCTCGGTGTGGGACAGCGGGCGGGTCGTCTCGAGCGAGCAGGCGTTCGTCGCGTACACGGGTCCTGCGCTCGAGCCCGCGCAGCGGTACCAGTGGAGGGTCCAGACCTGGGCCGCATCCGGCGGGCCGGGTCCGTTCGCCGGGACGGCGGTCTTCGAGACCGGGTTGCGCGACCAGGACTGGAACGCCCGCTGGATACGCCGACCCGCTGACGACTCCGCCGGGCAGGACGAGTACACGTTCCTGCGCAAGGAGTTCACGCTGCGCCGTTCGCCCATCGTGCGGGCCCGGGTCTCGGTGTCGGGCGATCAGCAGTACGAGCTGTCGGTGAACGGCGTTCGAGCGGGCAAGGGGCAGGCGTTCAGCGACCCCGACGTGCAGTACTACGAGACGCTCGACATCACCGGCCTGCTGCGAGCCGGCGCGGCGAACGCGATCGGCATCGTGAACGAATGGCAGGGGCCCACGAAGGGCCGCCCGGGAGGGGCGCCCGGCGCGATCGCCCAGGTGTCGGTGCTGCACCGCGACGGCAGCACCGAGGCCGTCACCACCGACGGCACGTGGCGGGTCACCGCGGGGAACTGGCTACCGGGCGCCCAGCGGGACAAGGAGGGCGACCTCGTCGACCACGTCGAGAACATCGACGGCCGGCATGAGCCCCTCGGCTGGACCCGGCCCGGCTTCGACGACCGCTCGTGGGCTCCCGCGACCGTGCTCGGACCGGCGGGCACGGCTCCCTGGACCCACCTGGTTCCGGTGCGGACCCGGATCGTCGAAGAGCCCGTGCACGCGTTGTCGTTGCAGAAGCTCGCCAACGGCGCGGTGGTCGCGGACTTCGGCAAGGTGTACGCGGCGGTGCCGACGGTGACGTTCCACCACGGCTCCGCCGGCCACGTCGTCACGATGCGGGCGGGTTTCCTGCTGGACCAGCCGACGAAGAAGGATCCGACGCTCATACCGACGGCCGACGGCATCCGCGCCGCGCCGGGACAGGTGTCCGCGCTCCATGGCACCCAGCACACGGACATGAGCTACTCGTACGTGCAGCGGTCGGGCGCGCAGACGTTCCACCCGTTCGACTACCTCGGCTTCCGGTATCTGCAGATCGACGACCCGGGCGAGCGGCTCACGCCGGCTGACGTCGTCGCCCGGACCCGTCACGTGGCCGTGCCCGACGAACATGCGGCCACCTTCACGTCGTCGAACCGCACCGCCGACGCCGTCTTCGAGCTGGGTCGGCACTCGGCGCTGTTCACCGCGCAAGAGCAGTTCGTCGACACGCCGACACGGGAGAAGGGCTCGTGGCTCTACGACGGCTACAACGAGTCGCAGACCGCGATGGCCGCATTCGGGGACCAGAACGAGACCCGGAAGTCGCTGCTCGAGTTCGCGCAGTCGGCTGCCCGGTACTGGCCTGCCGGCGGCGTGAACAAGATCTACCCCACCGGCCTCGGCGCCCTCGACATCAACGAGTCCACCGAGATCTACGTCGAGTGGGTCTGGCGGTACTGGCTCGAGACCGGCGATCGGAGCCTCCTTGCTGCGGTGTACCCGGCGGTCACCGGGGTCACCGACTACGTCGCCCGGGCGATCGATCCGGCAACCGGGCTGGTGACCGACCTGCCCTCGACGAGCGTCTACTACCCATGGCCCACCGTGACCCGGCTCAACGTGCTCGGGGCCAACGCGTTCCGCCGTGCCGCAGACATCGCGGCGGTGTTGCAACGCCCGGCAACCGAGGTCTCGGCCCAACGCAACCGCGCGGACGCGCTCGCCACCGCGGTCAACGCGCGCCTCACCCGCCCCGACGGCATCTACGTCGACGGGCTCGACGCGGCGGGCAACCAGACGACGACGGCGTTGCAATCGGCGAACACCGCCGCGATCGCCTACGGGGTCGTGCCCGCGACGCGTGCGCAAGCGGTGGGCAGGTACGTCGCAGGCCTCGGAGTGCAGAACGTCCCCAGCAACGCCGGCGAGCTGTTCGAAGCTCTGCGGCTCACCGGCCAGGATGGGGCCTTCCTCACGCGGCTCACCGACCCACGGAGCCAGGGCTACGCGCAGATCCTCGCCGAGGGAGCCACGTTCACCTGGGAGGTCTGGCACCCGTCGGACGCGATCGGCGACACCATGTCGCACGGCTGGGGCTCGAACATCCTGGTCGAGATCCAGCGCGAGCTCCTCGGCGTCGCGCCGACCGGTCCCGGTTTCTCGACGTTCACGGTACGACCACCCGCGACGGGCCTGTCCCAGGCCGCAGGCCGGATCCCCACACCGCACGGCGCGATCAAGGTCGCGTGGCACCGCGCAAACGGCAAGCTCACACTCGACGTGACCGTGCCCCCGAACACGAAGGCGACCGTCCAGGTGCCGTCGACCTCCGGGGCGAGCGGCACCCGCACGGCGCGACTGGTCGGCGCCGGCGAGCACCGCTTCGGCGTGGCGTTGGCCCGGCACGCTCCCTGACCCGGAGGGTCACGGACGCCCGGCGGCGTCCCACTCGCGGTGCGCCGCCAAGACCCTCTCCCACAGGTGGTCGAGCAACTCCGGAGGGCTGTCGTCGAACCGGAGGTCGAACCCGTCGGCCAGCGCCGCGAACCAGTCGCTCCGCGTCGTCAAGGGTTCGGAGGTCCGAGCGCCGTCGCCGATGCGCATCAGCACGAGACCGCGCAGGACGTCGACCCCGGTTGCGTCCCGGTGCTCAGCCATGGCCACTTGCGCGAACGGTGAATCGTCCGCCGTGGAGAGCCACTCGTGCTGGGCGGCGAACGTCGTCATGTCGGCTTCTCCGGCGGTCCAGCTCATGCCGACGAAACCACCTCGGGGATCGTGCGCGAGGTGCCAAGCAGCGCCGTCGATCTGCTCGAGGGCAAGCCGAAACGGAGCTTGCTCGTAGTCGCCGGTCGCGAGCGGCAACGCTTCGTGCAACGCGTCACCGAGCCCGACGTCGACGTACCAGGTGCCCGATGGATTCGCGTCCGACGGAAGACCGCGTACCGTCAGCACGGCGTGGTTCCCCATCGCTTGCGGGTCTGGGCCACCGGGCCCGTGCACTCCCCCGACATGACGCGTCACCGTGTACCCCAACGTTCCCAACAGCTCCGCAAAGGCACCGTTGAGGTGGTAGCAGTAGCCGCCGCGGCCCTGCAGCGCGATCCGCGCGACCGATTCCACGGGGTCGATGCTCCATCGCTCGCCCGCGTGCAACCACATCGTCTCGTAGGGGACGCGCTCGGCGTGACGTCGATGGAGCCGTTGCAGGGCCTCGACCGAGGGAGGCTCGGCGTCCAGGCCGAGCCGTCGCAGATACGCCGCCTGCAGCTCGGAACCGATGCCCGCCTTCGACGTCGCCACGCCACCAGTCTGACCCGCGCGGGCGCGCCGGGAGCGGGCTCACCCCGCCACCCGGTCTGAAGCGGAGCGAGTAAGCCGCAGGTCCGGCCGGGAGCTCGCCACGGGGGGTCATGAACTCGTCGGAGGGACCCGTCGGTCCGATACCCGGGCAGCACGTCGAGGCAAACGCCCAGAGCGCGCCGGCGACGGTCAAGGTTCGCGTGCCTCGATCAGCCGACCGCGGTTGACCTTCATGGCCTCGCTCCGCGGGATCGCGTCGACGATCTCGATCGTCTTCGGCACCTTGTAGGCAAGCAGGTGACGCTTCACGTGCGCCCTGACCTCGACCAAGGTCGGGGGATCGGCCGGATCGGTGGGCTCGATGACGGCATGCACGCGCCGGCCCCACTCCGGATCCTTGAGGCCGATCACGACCACGTCCGCGATCTTGGGGTGATCGATCATCGCCGCCTCGACCTCGGCCGGGAAGACGTTGGCCCCGCCGGTGATGATCACGTCGACGCGGCGATCGGCGAGATAGAGGTAGCCGTCGTCGTCGAGCGAGCCCATGTCGCCGTAGCTGCCGAAGCCGTCGGCCGTCATGGGAATCTGCGGTACCGCGCCCAGGTACGTCGCCGGACCGAAACCCGGCGTTCGCATGTAGATGTGGCCGATCTCGCCGGCGGGGAGATCGACACCGTTGTCGTCGAGGATGCGGATTTCGGCGTCGCGGTAGCCGCGGCCGACGCTCCCCTGGTGCTCCATCCACTCCTTGCCGTCGAGGACGGTGAGCCCGAGGGCCTCCGTGCCGCCGTAGGCCATGATGATCTTCTCGGGGCCGATGAGGTCGGCCCAGCGGTGGACGAGGGAAGGCGGCATCGGCGCCGCGCCCTGCAGGAACCACTCCAGGCTCGAGAGGTCGCGGCCGTCGACGCCGGGGAGGTCGGCGACGCGCTGCAACATCGTCGGCGTCGCCGTGAACGTCGTGATCCGGTGACGCTCGATGACGTCCACGATCTGCGCGGCGTCGAACTTCTCGAGCACGAACAGCTGGTCGCCGGTGAGCATGCTGTGGAGCGTCGCGAACGCGTTGATGTGGTACATCGGCGCGAGCACGAGGATCCGTTGCGGGCGCGTGACGGGCATCCAGGCTTCGGCGATCGGAATGCCGAACTGCGGGTCGAAGACGGCCGGAGCGGCCAGGAGGATGATCTTCGGCGTCCCGGTCGAACCGCTGCTGCAGATGCCGTTGACGTTCGGCGAGATCACGGTTGGCAGCTCGGGCACCGGGTCGTCGGCGGTGGCGACGATCCAGCCGAGGTCGTCCGGGCTGATGTAGAGCTTCGGATCGATCGCCTCCTGGAGGCGCTCGAGCTCCCAGTCCGGCACGTCCCAGCGCACCGGTACCGGAACCGCGCCCAGCTTCCACGTCGCCAACACGGCGAAGGCGAACTCGGGCGAGTTCCGGACGCCGAGCCCGACCAGCTCGCCGAAGCCGACCCCGCGGCCGGCGAACGCGGCCGCGACCTGGCTCGAACGGCGGTCGAGCTCGGACCACGTCACCGAGCGTTCGTCGCCGCCGATGGCGAGATGCACGTACGCGACCTCGTCCGGTCGCTCCGCGGCGAGGGC
>JAODBH010000067.1 GCA_025463865.1 Actinomycetes bacterium
TGGCACCTCGATGTCGGCTCGTCGCATCCTGGGGCTGAAGCAGGTCCCAAGGGTTGGGCTGTTCGCCCATTAAAGCGGTACGCGAGCTGGGTTTAGAACGTCGCGAGACAGTTCGGTCCCTATCCTCTGCGGGCGTCGGAGATTTGAGGGGAGCTGTCCCTAGAACGAGAGGACCGGGACGGACGCAGCTCTGGTGTGCCAGTTGTCTTGCCAAAGGCACGGCTGGTTGGCTACCTGCGGAAAGGATAAGCGCTGAAAGCATCTAAGCGCGAAGCTCGCCCTGAGATGAGATCTCCCACCGGGTTAACCGGGTAAGGCCCCTGGTAGACGACCAGGTTGATAGGCCGGAGGTGTAAGCACGGTGACGTGTTCAGCCGACCGGTACTAATCGGCCGAGGGCTTGGGATCTTTCTTCTATATGCTCGTGCTCGCTCTGGAGCTCTCTTGAGGGCTTTGACAATTTCATAGGTTTCCGGTGGCAATTGCGGCGGGGAAACACCCGTTCCCATTCCGAACACGGAAGTGAAGACCGCCAGCGCCGATGGTACTTGGGGGGGAACCCCCTGGGAGAGTAGGTCGTCGCCGGGATTTCTCAGGCGCCCCCGCCGCGCGAGTGATCGCCGCGGCGGGGGCGCTTTTTCGCGCGCTCAGCGCGCGCGCGGCGCTCACGCGACACGTATGCACGAGGCGTGTCGGTACGCTCGTCACCCACTCACCAGGATCGGATCAGCATGGCGAACGAACGACGCGGCAGCGGCCAGGGACGGCCGCCGGCCAAGCGCAGCGGGACGACCGGCGGACGCAAGCCCGCCGCCAGCCCGCGGTCCGGTGCGCGCAAGGGCGGCGCGCCGGGCGGAACCGGCGGCCGATCATCGGCCGGCCGTACCGCGAGTGGGCGTTCATCGGGTGGCCGGACGTCCGGCGCGGGTGGTCGTGCCGGCGGCTCGGGTGCCTCGGGCGGTCAGGCTGGTCGGCGCGACGCCGGCGGCGGCCGGGATGGCGGACGCGGCGAAGGCAGCACGCGCCGGAAGGAAGGTGGCGGGTTCGGGCCGTTCTCGGTCGACCGGCGCGACGAGGAGACCCGCGAGAAACGGGCGGTCCGCAAGAGCTCGGGCTCCAAGCCGTCCGGCACCAAGAGCTCCGGCAGTCGCCGTCCCACCGAGCGTCCGGGCGAGCGCCCGGCGCTGCGGACCGTGGGCAAGCGCACCGAGCGCGACACGACCCCGCGCAAGACCCGTCGGGCCCAGCAGTCCGCCCCGAGCAAGCGCCGGCGCAAGCGCGGGCCGGCCGACGTGCAGCAGGAGATGGCCCGGGTCGCGGGCCGCAACGCGAACCGGGCGCTCGGCACCCTCATGGCCGCGGCCGATGCGTTCGCCCACGACCGCGAGCGGGAGACGTTGCGGATCCTGCGGCCCATCCGCGAGCAGCTCCCGGACTCGCCCAGCGTGCGCGAGCTCGCCGGGCTCGCCCAGTACCGCATCGGGAACTACGCGGCGGCGGCGAAGGAGCTCGAGGCATACGCGGACCTCAGCGACTCGGTGGATCAGAACCCGGTCCTCATGGACTGCTACCGGGCGCTGAAGCGGTGGCGGAAGGTCGAGGAGCTGTGGCTCGAGCTGGCGTCGGTCTCGCCGACGGCCGAGCTCGTCGCCGAGGGGCGCATCGTCTACGCCGGGGCGCTGGCCGATCAGGGCCGTCTCCCCGAGGCGCTCACCCTGCTGCGCAAGCGGGCGGAGAACGTGAAGACGCCCCGTGACCACCATCTCCGTCTCTGGTACGCCCTCGCGGACCTCGAGGAGCGTGCCGGCAACCTGGCCCGCGCCCGCGAGCTGTTCCACAACGTGCGCCGGGCCGATCCCGCCTTCGCCGATGTCGCCGAGCGCCTCGCCGTGCTCGGATGAGTGTCGTACCCCGGTCGTAACGTCAGCCGCGTACTTCCCGTGTCCTTCCCCCTGGTCCTCCGAGAGGCCTTCTCCGCGAGGTGTTCTCCAAGAGGTAGGGAAGGGAAGTCATGGAAGCCGCCACCGTCGACACCGCGATCAACCTGAGCGTGCTCTGCGGGCCCTGTTCGACCGCGCCGGAGCTGCGCGTCCTCGAATCGGGCACCCGCCTGGCGACGTTGTCCGTCCGCTGCCCGGCGGGCGCCGCCGGCAACGAGCGGGCCACCTCGGTCCCGGTCACCGTCTGGGACCCACCGGCGTGGATCGACACCCTGGAGCCCGGCGAAGCCGTGGTGGTCGTGGGTCGCCTGCGCCGCCGGTTCTACCAACGCCCCGGTGGTGTCGGGTCCCGGGTGGACGTCGAAGCCGAGATGATCGGGCGGGCCCGCGACCGGCGCCGCATCGACGCCGCCCTGCGCCGGGCGCTGGCCGCGCTGGAGGCGCTCGGGTGATCGAGTCCGAAAACCCGACGCCCGCATCCCGGAAGGGGGTCACCCCGTCGGTACAATCGAAGGCACATCCGAACCCGCACAGAGCCCACACAACGAGGTGAGGGACGCGTGACCGCGACACCCGAGACCAGATCACTCGAGCCCGAAAACCTGGAAGAGGTCGTCATCCGGTTCGCCGGCGACTCCGGTGACGGCATGCAGCTCACCGGCGACCGCTTCACCGACGTCAGTGCGGTGTTCGGCAACGACCTCGCCACCATGCCGAACTACCCGGCCGAGATCCGGGCCCCGGCCGGGACCATCGCCGGGGTGTCGTCGTTCCAGGTGCACATCTCGGACCACGACATCGTGACGCCCGGCGACGCGCCGAACGTGCTGGTGGCGATGAACCCGGCGGCCCTGAAGGCGAACATCGCCGAGCTGCCGCCCGGATCCACGATCCTGGTGAACTCCGACGCGTTCGACGAGCGCAACCTCACCAAGGTCGGGTACGAGGCGAACCCGCTCGACAACGGCTCGCTGGCGTCGTACCACGTGGTGCAGGTGCCGATGACGAGCCTGACCCTCGAGTCGTGCAAGGAGCTCGGGGTCAAGCCCCGCGACGCCGAGCGCTCGAAGAACTTCTTCGCCCTCGGCCTCATCTCGTGGATGTACACGCGCCCGGTCGACCCGACGATCGAGTGGATCGACCAGAAGTTCTCGTCGCGCCCGCAGGTACGCGACGCCAACCTCGCCGCGTTCAAGGCCGGCCTGCACTTCGGTGAGACCGCCGAGCTGATCGAGCACTACCAGATCCAACCGGCCAAGCTCGACCCTGGTCACTACCGCAACATCACCGGCAACCTGGCCGTGGCCTACGGCCTGATCGCGGCCGCGCAGTGCGCGAGCCTGCCGATCCTCTACGCGTCGTATCCGATCACACCCGCGTCCGACATCCTGCACGAGCTCTCGAAGCACAAGAACTTCGGGATCCGCACCCTGCAGGCCGAAGACGAGATCGCCGCCGCCGCGGTGGCGGTCGGTGCGGCGTTCGCCGGCCAACTGGGCATCACCGCGACGAGCGGGCCCGGTCTCGACCTCAAGTCGGAGGCGCTGGGTCTCGCGATCAGCCTCGAGCTGCCGCTGGTGGTCGTCGACGTGCAACGCGGCGGCCCGTCCACCGGCCTGCCGACGAAGACCGAGCAGTCCGACCTCCTCCTCGCCATGTACGGGCGTCACGGCGAGTCGCCGCTGCCGATCGTCGCGGCGCGGTCGCCCAGCCACTGCTTCGACGCCGCGTTCGAAGCCGTCCGCCTGGCGCTGAAGTACCGGACGCCCGTCATCCTGCTGACCGACGGATACGTCGCCAACGGGTCGGAGCCGTGGAAGCTCCCCGACATCGACGCGCTGCCCGACATCTCGGTGCCGTTCGCGACCGAGCCCAACCACGACGGTGAGTTCTGGCCGTACCTGCGCGATCCGGAGACCCTGGCCCGTCCGTGGGCCATCCCCGGCACGCCGGGACTCATGCACC
>JAODBH010000068.1 GCA_025463865.1 Actinomycetes bacterium
CCGCAGGGAACGACGTTCGGGACCTTCACCTCGAACCCGGCCGCAGGTGCTTGCCTGCCGCCGTCCGACCCGTCGTCGACTCCTTCAGGCCTCACCTACGCGCAGCAGTGGTAACCGCAACGACTGAGTGACACTCGACGCGAGGGTCCGGGGAGCTTGCTCCCCGGACCCGTCGAGTCCGTCCTGTCCGCCTTCCCGATGACCCCTTCCCCTCGTTCCGCACGTTCCCCGCGCGCAGACCTCTGCACGTCGGGCTCCACCCATCCGACCCCGACGCCCGCGCCGGGGTTGTGTCACGTCTCCAAGGGTGAGAGCGAATGTTGCCGACGGGGATGGAGTGAACGTGTGTGTCCGGGTGTGCCGCACGAGCGGGACGACTCCTGTTGGAGCCGGTCGCGGTCGTGAGCGAAGCGTCGGTATGACCGACGCCGCGCATCCGCCCGTCTACCCTCGCCGCCGTGAACGACTCCACTCCCTACATCGTCGCGGTCTCCAGCCTTCTCGGCCTGGTGATCGGCTCGTTCCTCAACGTCGTGATCTGGCGCGTGCCGCGGAAGGAGTCGATCGTCCGGCCTGGCTCGCATTGCCCGGGTTGCGAGCGGGACCTCACGGCACTGGAGAACATCCCGGTCGTCTCGTGGCTGGCGCTGCGGGGTCGGTGTCGCGGCTGCGGGGCGCGGATCTCGGTGCGCTACCCGCTCGTGGAGCTGGGCTGCGCGGTGCTGTTCGGTGCCATCGCGGCGCAGTACGCCGACTCGTGGGTGCTGCCGGCATACCTGGTGTTCACCGCCGCGGGTTTGGCGCTTTCGATCATCGACCTGGAGCATTTCCTGCTCCCGAACCGGATCGTGTTCCCGCTGTCCATTGCGATGGTTCCGCTGCTCGCATTGGCCGCATTGGGAGACGACGATTGGCATGCATTCCTGCGCGCCATCATCGGCGGGTTGGCCGCGTTCCTCTTCATGTTCGTCGT
The DNA here is from genome assembly GCA_025463865.1 of Actinomycetes bacterium. GTDB lineage: Bacteria > Actinomycetota > Acidimicrobiia > IMCC26256 > Chersky-534 > Chersky-534. The sequence goes on from JAODBH010000068.1 coordinate 974, forward strand.
GCACGTGATCTACCCGCGCGGGATGGGCTTCGGCGACGTGAAGCTGAGCTGGACCCTCGGGCTCGTGCTCGGGTGGTTGAGCCTCGGCGCGGTGTTCCTGGGTCTGTTCCTGGGCTTCGTCCTGGGCGCCGTGGTCGGCATCGTGCTGGTCGCGGTGCTGAAGTCGGGACGCAAGACGCGTGTCCCGTTCGGGCCGTTCCTCTTCACCGGGACGTTCATCGCGTTGCTCTGGGGTCCGTCGATCCTCGACTGGTACCTCGGCACGTCGAGCTGACGCGTCGCGCGGACGGCCTGTCCGCGCGCGGTCGTTGGGGCCCGTCGCGTCGGATGTCCGCCCTCGACGTGAACTACACGCGTGTGTTTCTTGAGGTAGATGGGGACTTTGTTTCAAGTTGTGGCTCATGTTGACGATTGTTCAGGGTGAGTCCTACCGTGGCTCGAGTTGACGGAGGGAATGCAGGTGGCCACCCCCGCGCCAATGGGGCCAGTGTTGTTGACCGTGCGTGAAGTCGCAGAAGCCATGCGCGTCTCGTCGATGACCGTCTACCGGCTCATCAACAGTGGTGATCTGCGGGCGATCCGCGTCGGCAAGCACTTCCGCATCCGTCAGCACGATCTCGACGCGTACCTCGACGCGCGCATCGTCGGAGGCGACGGCTGATGGCCCGGCGCCTCATCGGCCTCGACATCGGCACCAACGCGGTCCGCGTGGCCGAGATCGAGCCCGGTGACCCGCCGGTCCTGCGCGCGTTCGGCCAGGTCGCCCTGCCGCCCGACGCGATGCGCGAGGGCGAGGTCGTCGACCCAGCTGCGGTCACCGCGGCGATCACCCGGCTCTGGAAGGAGCTCGGGCTCAAGAAGGGCGACGTCCGCATCGCGATCGCGAGCCCGCGGGTCGTCGTGCGCCTCGTCGATCTGCCGACCATGTCGGACGACGACCTGCGCGGTGCGCTCCAGTTCCAGGCCCAGGAGCTCATCCCGATCCCGCTCGCCGACGCCGTCATGGACTTCCAGCCGCTCGAGGCGGTGCCGGGGCCCGAAGGCCAGCAGCTCACGCGGATTCTCCTCGCGGCGGCGCCGGCCGAGAACGTCGCCCGTCTCGTCGGCGCAGTGCGGGCGGCGGGTCTCCGGGCCACCGCGGTCGACCTCGTCCCCCTCGCCCTCGTCCGCAGCCTGGGACGCAACGTGCTGCTCGGGGACGAGGGCGCGGAGGCCATCGTCTCGGTCGGCGCCGGGGTCACCGTCGTGGTGGTGCACGAAGGCGGCGTGCCCCGCTTCGTCCGGGTGCTCGGAACCGGCGGCCGGGCCTTCACCGATGCCATCACCGAAGCCCTCAACATCGAGCCCGATGCAGCCGAGGCGCTGAAGCGCCAGGGCAGCGCGGCCGGCGACGACTTCACCCCCGCCCGGCAGGCCATGGCCCGGCCGACGGACGCGCTCCTCGAGGACATCCGCGGATCGATCGACTACTACCGGACCCAGTCGGGCGCGACCGAGATCCGCCAGGTCGTCATCACCGGCGGCGGCTCGCAGCTCGAAGGTCTCGGTCCGCAGCTCGCGCAGCTGACGGGAGTCGAGGTCGTCGAAGGGCGGCCGCGCGCCGGCCTCACCGTCGGCGACATCGGCTTCCCCCGCGAAGACCTGCCCAACCTCGACCCGTACCTCGCGGTGCCCGTCGGCGTCGCGCTCGGTGGTCTCGCCGCCGGACGACGCATCAACCTCCTCCCAGGTGGGTCCGCGCGGAGCCGGAGTGACCGTCCTCCCGGGTTGGTCCCGGCGATCATCGTCGCCGTGTTCCTTCTCCTCGGGGCCACGGCGCTGACCTACTTCCACCAGAAGGACCGCGACGACGCCAAGAAGAAGGCCGCCGCGGCCGAAGCCGTCGTCGCGACCAAGCAGCAGCAGCTGGCCGGGTTGAACGACGTGCAGCAGGCCCGGACCGACATCCAAGCCGTCCAGACCGAGGTCAAGGGCCTCTACGCCACCGACGTCTCCTGGGCCGGGCTGCTCGGCAAGGTCGGCCAGGTCACCCCACAGGACGTATGGCTCACCTCGTTCACCGGGACCGTGAGCCCGCCGGTCGCGGCCGCGCCGGTGGCGCCCACCGCCACCACCGCCCCCGGTGGGACCACCACGACCGCCGCGGTCACGACCACCACCGCCGCGCCCGTACCGACCGGCCTCAGCGGGTCGATGACCGTCGCGGCCGTCGGCTTCGACTTCCCCTCCGTGTCGCAGTGGCTCACCAACATCGGCTTCGACAACGGCGCGTCGATCGCGGATCCGTGGGTCCCGTCGGTGGCCAAGGGCACGCTCGGCACGCGCTCGATCGTGAACTTCTCCTCGAACGCGATCCTCGGGCCCGGCGCGCTGTCGTCCCGGGCCCGCGCCGTTCTGGGTGCCGACGCCGCGCAGGTTCCCACCGCGACCACCGCGCCCACCGCGACGATCGCGCCCACGCCGGGAACGGGGACCACCCCGTGAAGCGCCAACCGTTGATCATCGTCGCCGCGGCCACCGTGGTGGTGTTGCTGGCCTGGTTCATCTTCATCTACAAGCCGATCGGCAACGACGTCTCCAGCGCCAACAAGCGCGCCGACACGGCCAACGCCGAGGCCACCGCGCTCGACTCGCAGCTGCGCGACCTCCGGGGCGTCAACGTCGCCGAGCTCAAGGCACAGAAGGCCAAGATCGACGCAGCGGTGCCCGCCGACCCCGACCTCGCGCAGTTCATCCTCGACGCCGACGACATCGCCACCGAGTCGGGCGTCAACTGGGTGTCGATCAACCCGAGTCCGCCCGCCGCGGCCGCCGGCGGTCCCACGACGATCGCGATGCAGATCCAGATCCAGGCCGGCTTCTTCCAGCTGCTCGACTACATGCGCGATCTCCAGCAGGACCCTTCGGCCACCAAGCCGATCGGCCGGCTCGTCATCGTCGACTCGGTCACCGTGAGTGTCGGCGGAACGAACGCAGGTGGGACCACGGGCTCCGCCGCCGCCGGTTCCGGCACGCCCTTCTCGGCCGACGGCTCGCCGGTCCTCACCGTCAGCCTCACCGCGCGCATGTTCACCCGCGCCGCGCCTCCCGCAGCCGCGGGCACCGCGACCACGGCGACCGCCGCACCCTCGACCGCAACCACGGCGCCGACCGCCACGACGACGGGGAACAACTGATGCCCGGACAGAACCGACGCGCCGTCGTGCTGGGTGGAGTGATGGCGCTCCTCTTGGCGTTCGCCCTGTGGCACTTCGTGCTCGACTCCGGTGGCGGTGGCTCGAACTCGGCTACCAGCACGACGCTCCCTGGGCTCGCCGCGACGTCGCCGCTGCCCGCCACCACGACCGCACCGGGCACGACCGCGACCTCCAGCGGCAGCGCCCCGGTCGACATCGTCAGCAACCCGTTCCTGCCGAAGTACGTCGCGCCGACGGTGGACACGACTCCCTCCACCGGGGGCACGACCGTCGACACCAGCGGCGGAGGCCTGACCACGCCCAACACCGGAACCAACCCGACGGTCACGACCTTCACCCCCGCGATCACCTCGCCGCCCAACGTGACCCAGGCCCCGACCTCCTCGGGGTCCTCCTCGGGGCTGCCGACGTCGCTCGACGGGGTGAAGACCATCCGTGCCGTCACCGTGCAGCTCCTGGGCGTGGGAGCGGCGTTCGGCCAGCCGACGGCCACCGTCAAGCTCGGCGACAAGACCGACACGGTGACGGTCGGCCAGACCTTCGAGACCAGCTACCGCCTGCTCAGCCTGACCGATCGCTGCGGAACGTTCGTCTACGGCGATTCGCCGTTCCAGGTGTGCGTCGGCGAGACCGCGGTCAAGTAGCAGGCGAAGCAACAGGGCGAACCCTCAGGGGCGGCCCGGATCGCGCCGTTACGATGGTGCCTCCCCCGATTGAGAGGAACGGCGCATGTTGCGCTTCCTGACCGGCGGGGAGTCCCACGGACCGGCTCTCGTTGTCGTCGTCGAGGGGCTTCCGGCCGGGATGCCCATCACCATCGAGACCTTCGACCGCGAGCTGGCCCGGCGCCGGCTGGGATTCGGCCGCGGTCCGCGTCAGCGCTTCGAGCGCGACGACCTCGAGATCGTCGGGGGTGTCCGCCACGGCATCACGCTCGGATCGCCGGTGTCGCTCGTCATCCACAACTCCGAATGGCCGAAGTGGCAGGAGGAGATGTCGGCCGCGCCCGGCGCCACCGAGAAGCCGCTGACCCAGCCCCGGCCCGGCCACGCCGACCTCGTCGGCATGCAGAAGTACGGCTTCGACGACGCCCGCAACGTGCTCGAGCGCGCATCCGCCCGCGAGACCGCGGCCCGCGTCGCCGCCGGTGTCCTGGCGAAGGAGCTGCTCTCGCACATCGGCACGAGCGTCCTCTCCCACGTCATCCAGATGGGCGACGCCCGCGCCTCGCTCGACCGCCGTCCCGGCCCGGGCGATCTCGACGCCGTCGACGCCTCGCAGGTGCGCTGCTTCGATCCCGCGGCCGAGGCCGCGATGATCGCGGCGATCAAGGCCGCGGCGAAGGAAGGCGACTCACTCGGCGGCGTCGTCGAGGTGCTCGCCTACGGCGTGCCGCCCGGTCTCGGTTCCCACGTGCATTGGGACCGCCGGATCGACGGTCTCCTGGCCCAGGCGCTGATGAGCATCCAGGCGATGAAGGCCGTCGAGATGGGTGAGGGCTTCGACACCGCGGGCCGGCGGGGGAGCCAGGCCCACGACGAGATCCTCTGGGACGCGGACGCGAACGACTACCGACGTGAGACCACGCGGTCGGGTGGCGTCGAGGGCGGCATGACCACCGGCGAGCTGCTGGTCGCGCGCGTCTTCATGAAGCCGCTGGCCACGCTCAACCGGCCCACGCTGCGGACGGTCGACACCGTCACCAAGGAGGAGACGGTCTCGTTCAAGGAGCGCACCGACGTCACCGCGGTGCCTGCGTCCGGCGTCGTCGCCGAGACGATGGTCGCGCTCGTCCTCGCCAACGAGGCGCTGCGGAAGTTCGGTGGCGACTCGCTCGACGAGTTCGTGCGCAACCACGCCGGCTACCTCGCGTCGCTCGCGTGAGTCATGGCTGATCCGGCCCGCCATCTGGTGCTCGTCGGCATGATGGGCGCAGGGAAGACGACGGTGGGCCGCGCCTGCGCGCAGTCGCTCGAGCGTCCGTTCGTCGACACCGACGACCTGGTCTCCGCCAACGCGGGCGGTGTGTCGGTGGCTGAGCTGTTCGAGCTCGAGGGCGAGGCCGGCTTCCGCGCCCGCGAGAAGGAAGCGGTCGCCGACGCCTGCGCGTCACCGGTACCCGTGGTCATCGCGTGCGGCGGCGGTGCGATCGTCGACGCCGACAACCGGCGCCGGCTCCGTACCTCCGGCTTCGTCGTGTGGCTCCAGGCCCCGACCGACGAGCTGCACCGCCGGGTCGGACCCGACTCCGGGCGTCCGCTCCTCGCCGCCGGTGGCCGCGGGAGCCTCGAACGCATCGCGGCGCTCCGGGCCGACGCCTACGCGGCCAGCGCCGATGCCACGGTCGACACGTCGGGCCGGACGATTCCCGACGTCGTGACCGACGTCCTCCAGCGGCTCCCCTCGTCGATCGGCGCCCCGGGATGAGCGGCGACGCGGACCCGGCCGCCGAGTTGATCACGATCCCCGTTGCGCTCCCGGGCCGCGCCTACGACATCGTGGTGGGCGCCGGCGCGATCGACGGCGTCGCCCGCTTGTTGTCCGGTCGTTCCCGCGTCGTGGTCGTGAGTCAGGCCGCGATCGCCGCGCACGTGCCGACGCTGCTCGACGCGCTCGCCGGCGCGGGCATCGACGCCGAGCTGATGCTCATCGGCGACGGTGAGGCCGACAAGACCCTCGATACGGTCGCGGATCTCGTCGGCCGCTTCACCCGCTCGGGCCTGCTGCGCAACGACGCGGTCGTTGCCCTCGGTGGCGGGGTGGTGGGCGACACCGCCGGGTTCGCGGCTGCGGTCTACCACCGAGGCGTCGCGGTGGTGCAGGTGCCGACCACCCTGCTCGCGATGGTCGACTCCTCGATCGGCGGCAAGACCGGCGTGAACCTCCCGGAGGGCAAGAACCTGGTGGGCGCATTCCACCAGCCGATCGGCGTGTTCGCCGACCCGGCGGTGCTCGCCACGCTCCCGGCACGCGAGTTCGACGCCGGTCTGGGCGAGGTCGTGAAGTACGCCTTCCTCGGCGACACCGAGCTGCGGGCCACGCTGTCCTCGGCGCCCGACACCGTCGTCGACCGTGATCCCGCGACCCTGGCCCGGGTCGTCGCCCGCTGCGCCGCGTTCAAGGCGCGCGTGGTGGTCGAGGACGAGCACGAGACGTCGGGCGTGCGCGCCACCCTCAACCTCGGGCACACGCTCGCCCACGCGCTCGAGACCGCGGGTGGCTACGACCTGCTCCACGGTGAAGCGGTCTCGATCGGCCTCGTCTTCGCGGCCCGGCTGGCGGCCGCGCTCGAGCGCATCAGCACCGAGGCGGCCGACGAGCAGGTGGCGCTCATCTCGGCGCTCGGCTTGCCCACCGCGGTCCCGCGTGCCGGCCGCGTTTCCGGCGCCGAGCTCATCGCGCTGATGCGGCGGGACAAGAAGTCGGACGGCGGGCTCACGTTCGTGCTCGACGGTCCCCGCGGTGTGGAGCGCGTCGACGATCCGCCGGCCCACGCGGTCGAGCGGGCCTTCGCCGCCGTCGGCATCCGTGCGTGAAAGGCTGAAGCCATGCCCGTGATCCTGTTGTTGAACGGTCCGAACCTGAATCTCCTCGGCGATCGGGAGCCGCAGATCTACGGCTCGTCGACCCTGGCCGACTGCGTGGGCGACGCGCGCGACGCCGCGGCCAAGCTCGGCTACGACTTGGAAGACCTGCAGAGCAACCACGAGGGCGACCTCGTCACCGCGATCCACGGCGCCCGCAACCGTTGCGCGGCGATCGTCGTGAACGCCGGTGCGTTCACCCATTACTCGTACGCGCTGGCCGACGCCCTGGCCGCGTTCGAGGGCGTCAAGGTGGAGCTGCACATCTCCAACCCGTCGGCGCGCGAGGAGTGGCGCACGGTTTCGGTGATCGCGCCCTACGTCACGGGCAGCATCGCCGGCTTCGGGCGCCCGGGGTATCGGCTCGCGGTGGAAGCTGCGGCCGCGAAGATCGCCGGAGCCGCGCAGTGACTGCCCCTGATCTCACCCGGCTGCCGCCGATGCGCACCGGCGCCCGGATCGGCCGTCTGCGCGACGCGATGGAGAGCACGACCGACGTCGACGCGTTGCTCGTCACCCGCATGCCCAACATCCGCTACCTGACGGGCTTCACCGGATCCGCGGGCGTGGTGCTCGTCACGCGCGATGAGGTCGTGTTCGTCACCGACGGCCGCTACCGCACGCAGGCGGCCGAGCAACTCGACGCGGCCGGGGTCGACGCCCGCGTCGCCATCACCGCCACGGGGTCCAACCAGCGGGAGATCCTCGCGGGCGCGCTCGCCGAGGCCGGCGCCCCCCGACTCGGGCTCGAGGCGCACGGCGTGACGTGGGCGCAGCAACGCACCTTCGCCGAGTGGTTCCCCGGGTCCGAGCTCGTGCCCACCGAGCACGTCGTCGAGGGCCTGCGCATCATCAAGGAGCCCGAGGAGATCGCCCGCATCCGGGCCGCGTGCGCGGTCGCCGACGACGCGCTCGCCGAGCTGCTGCCCTTGCTGGCCGAACGGCCGACCGAGCAGGAGTTCGCGATCGCTCTCGAGCGCGCCATGCGCGACCGCGGTGCGAGTGGCAACAGCTTCGATCCGATCGTGGCCGCCGGGCCCAACGGCGCCAAGCCCCACGCCCGGCCGTCGACCCGGCCCATCGAGCGGGGCGAGCTCGTCGTCATCGATTTCGGCTGCATCGTCGACGGCTACTGCTCGGACATGACCCGCACGGTCAGCGTGGGGGAGCCGACCTCCGAGGCCCGTCACATGTGGGACGTCGTCGTCGAGAGCCAGCAGCTCGGCCGCGACGCGGTACGTGAAGGAGTGACCGCCGCGGCGGTCGACGAAGCCTGCCGCGAGGTCATCGTGGCTGCCGGTTGGGGCGAGGCGTTTGCCCACGGAACCGGCCACGGAGTAGGGCTCGAGATCCACGAGGACCCGAGGGTGGCCGCGACCTCGAGTGCTACTTTGGCTGTTGGCCACGTCGTGACCGTGGAGCCCGGTGTGTACCTCCCAGGCATCGGCGGTGTCCGCATCGAGGACACCCTCGTCGTCACCGATTCCGGCTCCGACCCCCTGACCCTGGCCCCGAAAGTGCTGGTTCTGTGAACATCTCCACCAACGACCTGAAGAACGGCATGGCGCTCAACCTCCCCGAGGGGTTGATGACGGTCGTCGAGTTCCAGCACGTGAAGCCGGGCAAGGGCGGCGCATTCGTGCGCACCAAGCTGAAGAACTACCGCACCGGCGCGGTGCTGGAGAAGACGTTCCGCGCCGACGAGAAGGTCGACCTCGCGATGATCGACAAGCGCGAGATGCAGTACCTCTACCGCGAGGGCGAGGACTTCGTCTTCATGGACAACGAGACCTACGACCAGATCAACGTGGGCTCGAAGCAGCTCGGCGACGCGGTCAACTTCCTCAAGGAAGGCGACACCGTGACCCTGCCGCAGTACCAGGGTGAGGTCGTCGGCGTGGATCTCCCCGCCAACGTCGAGCTCTCGGTGACGCAGACCGAGCCCGGGGTCCAGGGCGACCGGGTCTCCGGCGCGCGCAAGAGCGCGACGCTCGAGACGGGGCTCGTCGTGCAGGTGCCGTTGTTCATCGAGATCGGGGAGAAGCTCCGCGTCGACACCCGTTCCGGCGAGTACATCACCCGCGTGGGATGACGACCCGCCGGGAAGCGCGCGAACGGGCGCTGGGCCTCTGTTACGAGGCCGAGGTCCGGGGCCTGCCGCTCGGTGACGTCCTCGACGGACTGCCCGTCGCACCCGACGAGTACGCCGTCGCGCTCGCCCGCGGCATCGACGAGCACCACGACGACATCGACGCCATGCTGCGGAAGTACTCCGAGCACTGGGCCCTCGAGCGCATGCCGCCCGTCGACCGGGCGATCCTGCGCATCGGGTGCTTCGAGCTCGGTTGGGAGCCACAGCTGCCGACCGCGGTGGTGGTGAGCGAGGCCGTCGAGCTCGCCAAGCAGTACTCCACCAAGGACTCGGGCCGCTTCGTCAACGGGATGCTCGGACGCATCGCCGAGCACCTCCGCCCCACCGGGTGACGCCGGCGATGCGCGCGGAACAGGCGCCCACGGCTCCGACCCTGCCCGAGACCTTGCCCGAGACGGAGCCGGAGACGATCCCCGACTTCGTCCCCGACGAGTGGGCCGAGACCGACCGGCCGTGGATCACGATCGTCTGGAACGACCCCGTCAACCTGATGACGTACGTCGTCTACGTCTTCCAGAAGGTGTTCGGGTACTCGCTCGAGAAGTCGACGGAGCTGATGCGCCAGGTGCACTTCGACGGCAAGGCGGTGGTGAGCTCGGGCACGCGTGACCAGATGGAGATCGACGTCAAGAAGCTGCACGCGCACGGGTTGTGGGCGACGTTGCAGAAGGACGACTGAGGTGGCCCGCCGGTTCAAGCCGCGCGGTGACGCGCTGGTCGTCACGCTGAGCGACGTGGAGGTCCAGCTCCTCGACGAGCTCCCGCGCCAGGTGGAGCTGATGCTCACGCAGGACGACGTCGCCAGCGCCGACCCCGGAGTCGGCCGCGCCCGGGACCGGCTCTTCCCGCGCGCGTACCTCGACCCGACCGAGGACGACGCGTCGAACGCGTGGGCACTCGACGTGCAGCCCGAGCTGATGGAGGGGAAGCTCGCCGCGCTCAACGACCTGCGCGCCTCGCTCGCCCGCGCGGAGACGACGCGCAAGGGCCGTCGGGTGGAGCTCACCCCCGCCGAGGTGCAGGCCTGGCTCACCGGCCTCAACGACGTCCGCCTCGTGCTCGGCACCATCCTCGAGATCACCGACGACTCCGACCTCGAGCAGATCGCGGTCTCGTCCTCCGACCCCGAGCAGTCCGAGCGCGCCGCCCTCTACGCCTGGCTCACCTGGCTCCAAGGCGAACTCGTCGAAACCCTCCTCCGCTGACGGGCCCATAGGTCAGCTCGGTGCGTTCACAGACAACCCATACGGTTGTCTGTGAACGCACGGGACTCGTAGCAGTCACACCCCGTCGATGTACTGGCGCCTATGAACGATTCCCAAGGACGGGGGTTACGCGCCGAGGCCCGGATCGCCCGAGTCGCGGCGGCGCAACACGGGGTGTTTTCCCGTGCGCAGGCGTTGGCGTCCGGCTTCAGCGTCCGAATGATCGACAAGCGCGTGATGCAAGGACGATGGATCCGCGCCGACTTCGCCGTCTATCGGCCGGTCACCACGGCGCCGACGTGGCATCAGGTGTTGATGGCCGCGTGCCTGGCGGGCCCGGCGTTGGCGTCGCACCGAGCGGGTGCCCGGATCTGGAGCTATCCACCCTTCCTGACCGCTGCGCCCGAGGTGGCTTCGTACAGGCACCGCCGCCGCCGCACGAACGGCGTCATCTGGCATGAGACCCGCTTTCTCGAAGCGCGGGACGCGACCGTCATCGACGGGATTCCGGTGACCTCCGCCACTCGCACGATCATCGACCTGTCGACCGTTGCGACGGTTTCCGAGATCGAGATCGCGCTCGACAACGCCCGGCACCGAGGCCTCACCGACGCCGACCGCGTCGCGGAAGAGCTCGAACGGATGGGTCGCCCCTTCGGCACGAGGCGAATCCGCGAGGTGCTGGCATTGAAGTCGACTCGTGAGGCTCCGGGCGAGAGTCCGCTCGAGACCCGGACGGCGATGTTGTTGCGCGGGAGCGACCTGCCGCGCGTCACTCCGCAGTTCGAGGTGGTCGACGACGGGCACTTCGTCGGTCGGGTCGACTTCGCGTGGCCCGCCCACAGGGTCGCCCTCGAGGTCGACGGCTTCGCGGTCCACGGAGACAGAGCGGCGTGGGAACGGGATCAGGCACGCAGGAGCCGGTTGGCCGCGGCCGGCTGGCGGGTCCAACACGTGACCCATCAGCGATTGAAAGACCCGGACGGCATCATCGAGGAACTGCGGAAATCTCTCGTGCGTTCACAGACAACCCAATAGGTCGTCTGTGAACGCACCGACCTGGAACTGGTATCGTGGCCGGACCGTGAAGGGGATCCTGTGAGGTCCCCACGGAGGAAGAAGGCACGATATGGCCGCGCCCGGCGCCCACCCTGCATCCGAGACCTCGACGCCCCCTGACGGGGGCATTCTTTTTGTCCAACGGGCCCGGGTCCTGACCGCCGAGGACCTCCGCCGGGCCCACACCCGGATCGCCCACGAGATCGTCGAGCGCAACCACGGCGCCGAGGGCCTCGTACTGGTCGGCCTCTACACCCGCGGTGTCGCCGTCGCCCGCAGGCTCGCCGCCGACATCAGCGGTTTCGAGGGCGTCGACGTGCCGGTGGGCGTGCTCGACGTGGCCTTCTACCGCGACGACATCGGCCGCCGCTCGGTCCAGCCGCTCGGCCCGACCGAGATCCCGGTCGACATCACCGACCGGATCGTGGTGCTGGTCGACGACGTGCTCTACACCGGCCGCACGGTCCGGGCCGCGCTCGAGGCCATCAACGAGCTCGGCCGCCCGCAGGCCGTGCAGCTGGCAGTTCTCGTCGACCGCGGCCACCGCGAGCTGCCCATCCGGGCCGACTACGTGGGCAAGAACCTGCCGACCAAGGCCACCGAGGACGTGCGCGTGCGCCTCGAGGAGACCGACGCCGGCTTCGACGACAGCATCGAGGTGTGGGGCCCGCCGGACGCGGCGCCCGTCGCGCCCCCCGGCCCGGAGGTGGGCGCGTGAAGCATCTGCTCTCGATCGACGACCTCGGCCCGGTGGGCATCGAGGCGATCCTCGACCTCTCGGAGTCGTTCTCCGAGGTCACCCAGCGCGAGATCCCCAAGGTGCCCGCGCTGCGGGGCAAGACCGTCGTGTCGCTCTTCTACGAGGACTCGACCCGTACCCGCATCTCGTTCGAGACCGCGGCCAAGCGCCTGTCGGCCGACACCATGAGCTTCACCATCTCGAGCTCCTCGGTGAAGAAGGGCGAGAGCCTGCTCGACACCGTGCAGACGATCGAGGCCATGGGCATCGACGCCATCGTCGTACGCCACCACGCGGCCGGCGCGCCGCACCGGATCGCCCAGTGGACCGACGCGTCGGTGATCAACGCGGGCGACGGCCGGCACGAGCACCCGACCCAGGCGCTCCTCGACTGCTTCACCCTGCGCCGTCACCGCGGCCCGTCGCTCGCGGGCAGCCGCATCGCGATCGTCGGCGACATCCGCCACTCCCGCGTCGCCCGCTCCAACGTCAAGGCCTTCGCCGCGCTGGGCGCCGAGGTCACCCTGGTCGCGCCGCCCACGCTGCTCCCCGAGTCGCTCGCCGGCTGGCCCGCGACCGTGTCGTACGACCTCGACGCGGTGCTCCCCGACGTCGACGTCGTCTACCTCCTGCGCATCCAGCGGGAACGGGCCGAGGCGTCGCGCTTCCCGAGCCTGCGCGAGTACACGTCGCGCTACGGCCTCACCGTCGAGCGGGCCGCCCGGCTCAAGCCCGACGTCCTCGTGATGCACCCGGGCCCGATGAACCGCGGCGTCGAGATCGCGGCCGAGGTCGCCGACGGCCCCGCGTCGCTGGTGCGGGAGCAGGTCACCAACGGGGTGGCGGTCCGCATGGCCGTTCTCTACTCCCTGCTCGGCAGCAGCTCCGCGTACCCGAGGGTCGACGGGATGCGCCCGACGCACGCCCGGTCGACCGACGCCCCCAAGGAAGGTGCCCGATGACCGAGCTGGTGATCCGCGGCGGCACGGTGATCGACGAGACGGGCGAGCGGCGCGCCGACGTGCGGGTCGCCGACGGCCGCGTCACCGAGGTCGGCTCCGGGCTCTCCGCCGGCGCGGGCGCGACGGTCCTCGACGCCGAGGGTTGCGTCGTCGCGCCCGGCCTCGTCGACATCCAGGTCCACTTCCGCGAGCCGGGCCGGGAAGACGCCGAGACCATCGAGACCGGCGCGCGCGGCGCCGCGCTCGGTGGTTTCACCGCGGTCGTCGCCATGCCCAACACCACGCCGCCGTTCGACGACCCGGCCGTCGTGAAGTCGGTGCTGGAAGCCGGCCGGCGGGCCGCGTGTGAGGTCAACGTCGCGGGCTGCATCACGCTCGGCCGTGCTGGCGTCGAGCTCGCGCCCATGGGCGAGCTCTACGAGCTCGGTGTGCGGGTGTTCACCGACGACGGCGACTGCGTGCCCACCGCCGCGGTGATGCGCCGCGCGCTCGAGTACGCCCGCGCCCTCCCCGGCGCGGTCATCTCCCAGCACGCGGAGGACCCGTCGCTCGTCGCCGGCGGCCACATGCATGAAGGCGAGTGGTCAAGCCGCCTCGGGATCCCGGGCCGCCCGGCGGAGGCCGAGTCGATCATCGTCGCCCGCGACCTCGAGCTGGTCCGCCTCACCGGCGGCCGCTACCACGTCCTCCACATGAGCACCGCCCGTGCGACCGAGCTCGTCCGCCAGGCGAAGGCCGAGGGCCTGCGGGTCACCGCGGAGGCGAGCCCACAGCATTTCAGCCTCACCGACGAGGCCTGCGCCTCGTTCGACCCCGTGTTCAAGATGAACCCGCCACTGCGCAGCGACCGCGACGTCGCCGCGATCATCGCGGGTCTCGTCGACGGCACCATCGATGCCATCGCCACCGACCACGCGCCCCACGTCCCCGAGGCCAAGGCCCAGCCGTTCGAGGAGGCGCCCCCCGGCATGCTCGGCGTCGAGACCGCACTCGCGGTCACGCTCACCAAGCTGGTCGAGCCCGGTTCGCTCACGATGCACGACGCGCTCGCGCTCCTCTCGTGGCGACCCGCCCGAATCGCCGGCCTCGAGGCCCGCCACGGCCGCCCGGTCGCCCCGGGTGAGCCCGCCAACCTCTGCGTGATCGATCCGGCCGAGCAGTGGGTACCCGATGGCGAGCGGATGGCGAGCCGGTCGCGCAACACCCCCTTCGCGGGCATGAAGCTCACCGGGCGGGCCCGGCACACGGTCCTGCGGGGCGAGCCGGTCGTGATCCACGGCGAGGCCCAGCGGTGAGCGAGACCCCACGGATGACCAGCACCACGACGAACGGAGCGGCGTGAGCACAGATTCACTGCTCGTCCTCGCGGACGGCACCGAGTTCGAAGGCGAGACCGCGGGTTGGGTGCCCGACGACGGCGCGCCCGCCACCGGCGAGGTGGTGTTCAACACCGCGCTCTCGGGCTACCAGGAGATCATCACCGACCCGAGCTACGCGGGCCAGATGATCACGTTCACCTACCCGCACATCGGCAACTACGGCGTCAACGTCCACGACGCCGAGAGCGCGCGTCCGTTCTGCGGCGGCGTGATCGTGCGCGACCTCGCCCGCCGTTCGAGCAACTGGCGGGCCACCGAGGACCTCGACCCGTTCCTGCGCAGGCACAAGGTCAGCGCGATCACCGGCATCGACACCCGGCGACTGACCCGTCACCTCCGCGACCGCGGCGCGATGCCCGGCGCCTTCGGGACCGACGAGGTGCGCGTCCGCGCCACCGCGGCGTTCGCGCCGAGCACCGAAGGCATCGACATGGTCGCCCGGGTCACCACCGACGCGCCGTACTCCGTGGGCGAGCCCGACGCGCCGTTCTACGTCGTCGCCTACGACTACGGAATCAAGACCACGATCCTGCGCCACCTCGTCTCCGCCGGCTGCCAGGTCGAGGTCGTGCCCGCGTCGACTCCGGGCTCCGAGGTGCTGGCGCGCTGTCCCGACGGCGTGTTCCTGTCCAACGGCCCCGGTGACCCGGCTGCGGTCGTCGGCGCGGTCGAGAACGTGCGCACGCTCGTCGACGGGTCGGTGCCCGTGTTCGGCATCTGCCTCGGCCACCAGATCCTCGGCCTCGCGCTCGGCGGCCGCACCTACAAGCTGCCGTTCGGCCACCACGGCGCGAACCACCCGGTGCGCCACGAGTCGAGCGGACGGGTCGAGATCAGCAGCCAGAACCACAACTACTGCGTCGACGCCGATTCGATTCCCGGTGGCGTCGAGGTCACCCACGTGAACCTGAACGACGGCACGGTCGAAGGGCTGCGCGTGCGCGACGCGCCCGTGTTCTCGGTCCAGCACCATCCCGAAGCCGGCCCGGGGCCCCACGACGCGAGCTATCTCTTCGCCGACTTCACCGATCTGATGACGGAGACCCGCTAGCAATGCCGAAGCGCACCGATATCGAAAGCATCCTCATCATCGGCAGTGGGCCGATCGTCATCGGCCAGGCGTGCGAGTTCGACTACTCGGGCACGCAGGCCTGCCGCGTGCTGCGGGACGAGGGCTACCGGGTGATCCTGGTGAACTCGAACCCGGCGACGATCATGACCGACCCCGAGTTCGCCGACGCCACCTACGTCGAGCCGCTCACCGTGGCCAGTGTCGCCCGGATCATCGAGCAGGAACGGCCCGACGCGCTGCTGCCCACCCTCGGCGGCCAGACCGCGCTCAACCTCGCCATCGGCCTCCACGAGGAGGGCGTGCTCGAGCGGTTCGGCGTCGAGATGATCGGCGCCCGCCCCGACGCGATCCAGACCGCGGAGGACCGGGAGAAGTTCAAGGCGGCCATGGAGGAGGTCGGGCTGACGGTCCCGAAGTCGGGCTTCGCGGGGACGGTCGACGAGGCCATGGCCGTGGCCGACGACGTCGGCTACCCGATCATCGTGCGGCCCTCGTTCATCCTCGGCGGTGGTGGTACCGGCATCGCCCACGACGAGGAGGAGATGCTCCTGGCGGCGGAGCGGGGGCTCGCGGCGAGCCCGATCAGCCAGATCCTGGTCGAGCGCAGCGTCGTCGGGTGGAAGGAGTACGAGCTCGAGGTCATGCGCGACCACGCCGACAACGTGGTCGTCGTCTGCTCGATCGAGAACGTCGACGCCATGGGCGTCCACACCGGCGACTCGATCACGGTCGCTCCCGCGCAGACGCTCACCGACGTCGAGTACCAGAAGATGCGCGACGCCGCGTTCACGTGCATCCGCCGCATCGGCGTCGACACCGGGGGCTCGAACGTGCAGTTCGCGCTCGATCCGGCCAACGGCGACATGATCATCATCGAGATGAACCCGCGCGTCTCGCGCTCCAGCGCGCTGGCGAGCAAGGCGACCGGGTTCCCGATCGCGAAGATCGCGGCCCGGCTGGCCGTCGGCTACCGGCTCGACGAGATCCTCAACGACATCACCGGTGAGACGCCTGCGAGCTTCGAGCCCACCATCGACTACGTCGTCACGAAGTTCCCGCGTTGGGCGTTCGAGAAGCTGCCGGGATCGGTTCCGTCGCTGGGCACCCAGATGCAGTCGGTGGGGGAGGCGATGGCCATCGGCCGCACGTTCACCGAGTCGCTGCAGAAGGCGATCCGCTCGCTGGAGACGGGCCGCTACGGCCTGAACTGCGATCCCACCGAGGCCGAGTACGACGAGATCTCCGACGACGACCTCGTGCTCGCGTCGGCGACGCCCACCCCCGAGCGCCTGTTCCTGGTCGAGGCCGCGCTGCGTCGGTTCATCTCGGTCGAGCGGCTGCACGAGGTCACCAACATCGACCCCTGGTTCCTCGACCAGATGCTCCAGATCGTGGAGGAGCGCGACCGGCTCCGTGCGATCGGTGGTGCGTCGGCCATGAGCCGGTCCGACTGGCGGCGGGCCAAGCGCGCCGGGTTCGCCGACTCCCAACTCGCGTACCTGTGGGGCGAGGATGCCGCAGCCGTGCGTGCGGCGCGCCTCGACGCCGGCGTCCGCATCACCTACAAGACCGTCGACACCTGCGCCGCCGAGTTCGCGGCCAGCACCCCCTACCACTACGGCACCTACGAGGACGAGGACGAGATCGCCCCGAAGACGCGCAAGACCGTCGTCATCCTCGGCAGCGGGCCGAACCGCATCGGGCAGGGCGTCGAGTTCGACTACTGCTGCGTGCACGCGGCGTTCGCGCTCTCCGACGCGGGCTGGGAGACCGTGATGGTCAACTGCAACCCCGAGACGGTCTCCACCGACTACGACACCAGCGACCGCCTCTTCTTCGAGCCGCTGTCGCTCGAGGGCGTGCAGAACGTCTGCGATGCGCTCCAGCCCGACGGCGTGATCGTCAGCCTCGGCGGTCAGACGCCGCTGAAGCTCGCCCGGGCCCTCGAGGCGTCGGGCACGACCGTCTTCGGCACCAGCCCCGCGTCCATCGACCTGGCCGAGGACCGCGAGCGCTTCAACGAGCTCTGCGACCGGCTCGAGATCCCGCAGCCCCCGGGCGGAATGGCCGTCACCACCGAGGCCGCGCAGGCTGTGGCCGAGCGCATCGGCTTCCCGGTGCTGGTCCGGCCCAGCTACGTCCTCGGTGGCCGGGCGATGCAGATCGTCTACAACTCCGCCGACCTCGCCGACGCCATGAAGGAGCTCGGCGTGCAGGGAAGCCTCGGACGCGAGGGCGGACTCTCGGCCGAGCGCCCGGTGCTCGTCGACCGCTTCCTCGAGGACGCGATCGAGGTCGACGTCGACGCTCTCCGCGACCGCAACGGTGCGTTCCTCGTCGGCGGGATCATGGAGCACATCGAGGAGGCCGGCGTGCACTCGGGTGACTCGGCCTGCGCGATCCCGCCGCCCACGCTCGGCCCCGACGTGCTCGCGACCATCGAGCGCCACACCCAGGCGCTCGCGGAGGCGCTCGGCGTGGTCGGCCTTCTCAACGTGCAGTACGCGGTGAAGCAGGACGAGGGCGACGACGGCGGGTCCGCCAGCAAGGTCTACGTCCTCGAGGCCAACCCTCGTGCGAGCCGCACGGTGCCCTTCGTGAGCAAGGCGACGGGGGTGCCGCTGGCCAAGGTCGCGGCCCGGGTCATGGTCGGTGGCACGCTCGACGAGCTGCGCGACGAAGGCCTGCTCGTCGCGCCGGCCGAGGGCGGCCACGTCGCGGTCAAGGAGGCCGTACTGCCGTTCAACAAGTTCCCCGAGGTCGACACGCTGCTCGGGCCGGAGATGCGCAGCACCGGCGAGGTCATGGGCATCGACCGGTCGTTCGGGCTCGCGTTCGCCAAGAGCCAGGCCGCGGCGGGCAACGCGCTGCCGGAACGCGGAACCGTGTTCCTGTCGCTCGCCGATCGCGACAAGGTGGCCGGCACGCGGGTCGCGCGTCGGTTCGTGGAGCTCGGCTTCTCGCTCGTGGCCACCGCGGGCACCGCGCGGGCGCTCGAGGCCGACGGGCTCAGTGTCGGCACCGTGGTGGCGAAGGTCGGCGACGAAGCCGGTACCGACGCGCTCGACCTCATCGCGAGCGGTGGCGTCGACCTCGTCGTGAACACTCCCCGCGGTCGGGGGCCGCGCGCCGACGGCGCGCACATCCGCCGGGCCGCGACGCTCCACGGTGTGAGCTGCATCACGACGGTCGCCGCCGCGCTCGCGGCCGCGGCCGGGATCGACGAGCTCGCGACGCGCGAGACCACGGTCCGGTCGCTGCAGCAGTACCACGCCGACGGCCAGCTCCGGCTGGGCGTATGAGGGGTCGCTCCGCATCCGGTCGCACGTCGCGCCACCCGGCGCGCACCGCGGCCGTCGACCTGACGACCCGGGTCGGACCGCTCGAGCTGCCGAATCCGATCGTCGCCGCGTCCGGCACGTTCGGCTACGGCGAGGAGCTGGCCCGCCTGTGCCCACCCTCCGCGTTGGGCGCGGTGACCGTGAAGTCGCTCGCCCCGTTCGCCTGGGATGGAAATCCCGCGCCGCGCTTGCACATGACCGCGGCCGGGATGATCAACGCGGTCGGCCTCCAGGGTCCGGGCATCGAGCACTGGGTCGCGCACGAGCTCCCGCGGCTCCACGCGACGGGTGCACGCGTCATCGCCAGCATCTGGGGCCGCTCGGTCGACGACTACGCGCGCGCGGCCGAGATGCTGCAACCCGCACACGGGCGGATCGTCGCGGTGGAGGTCAACGCGAGCTGCCCCAACGTCGAGGACCGCTCGCACATGTTCGCCCACTCCTGCGCGTCGGTCGAGGCGGTCACGCGCGCGGTCGTCGCGCACGCGGGCGGCGTGCCCACGTTCGTGAAGCTCTCGCCCAACGTCACCGACCTCGTCTCGATCGCGGCGGCAACCCTCGACGCAGGTGCCGACGGCCTCACCCTCTCCAACACGGTGATGGGTCTCGCCATCGACGCGGAACGCCGTCGACCGGTGCTCGGCAACGGCGGTGGCGGGCTCAGCGGCCCCGCGGTCAAGCCCGTCGCGTTGCGCGCGGTGCACGACGTGACCCAGGCGTTCCCGGGCGTCGCCGTGATCGGTACCGGGGGCGTGTCCACCGGCGTGGACGCGGTGGAGATGCTCCTCGCGGGCGCGTCGGCCGTGGGCGTGGGCACCGCGACCTTCCTCGACCCACGCGCCACCCTGCGCGTTCTCGACGAGCTCACCGACTGGTGTGCGGATCACGGCGTCACCCGCGTCGCCGACCTGGTCGGTGGATTGGAGGAGCGGTGAGCGGCACCGCCGAGGTGCTCCGGCCGACCACGGCCCGTGAACGACTGGTGCTCGCGCTCGACGTCGGCGGTCTCGCCGAGGCCGAGGCCGTGGCCGTCCGGGTCGGCGAGTGGTTCGCCACGGTGAAGGTGGGCATGGAGCTCTACGCGGAGGCCGGCCCCGCAGCCATCGATCGCATGCACGAGCTCGGCTTCCGGGTGTTCCTCGACCTGAAGCTTCACGACATCCCCAACACGGTGGAGCGCGCGGCACGCGTGCACGGCCGGCGCGGGGTCGAGTTCCTCACGCTGCACGCGGCGGGCGGCGAGGCGATGCTGCGCGCCGGTGTGGAGGGTCTGGCCGACGGCGCGCGTCGGGCCGGGCGCCCCGAGCCGATCTCGCTCGGGGTCACCGTCCTCACGAGCGAGTCCGACACCCGCGCGTTCCCGACCCGACTCGCCGCGGCCGCGCGGGCCGGTTGCGGGGGAGTGGTGTGCTCCGCGGCGGAGGTCGGCGACGTACGCGCGACGTACCCGCACCTCGCGACGATGGTGCCGGGAGTGCGGCTGCCGGGGGACGACGTCGGCGACCAGGTGCGCGTCGCGACGCCGGCCGCCGTCGTGGAGCGCGGCGGCGACTGGCTCGTCATCGGGCGCGCGGTCACCGCGGCCGACGATCCGGAAGCCGCCGCGGCCCGCGTCGCGGACTCGATCCGCGGCGTTGCGGGCGCCATACCGCGCGCGGACGGCTCCGGCAAGCCCTGAGCGCGTGGTTCTCCGTGACCGGCCGCGCGGCGCGTTGTCGCAGGCCGGGACCCATTGCGGGCGGGAAACGGCTGCATATACTCAACCCCCAACCCGCACCACCAAGGGTCTTGCCCGACGGCCGCAACCCCGGTTGCCGCCCCGATTCCGTCCTCGACGACACGGAGGTTGTGACCCTCATGCCGCTTCCCCCCGCCCTCACGCCTGAGCAACGGCAGGCCGCACTCAAGAAGGCCGCTGCGGCGCGCCGTCAGCGTGCGGAGGTGAAGGAGAAGCTCAAGATGGGGTCACTGACCCTGCAGGAGCTGTTCGACCAGGGCGAGCGGGACGAGACGCTCGCGAAGCTCAAGGTCGTCAGCGTCCTCGAGTCGCTTCCCGGTGTGGGCAAGGTTCGGGCCCGGAAGATCATGGAAGAGCTCGAGATCAGTGAGAGCCGACGCCTCCGGGGTCTCGGCGCCAACCAGCGCGCCGCTCTGCTCGATCGCTTCGGCTGAGTCAGCGCCTCGGCCGGCTCGACACACCGCATCGGGAATCGGCTCCGCTGAGCGTGCTGCTGGTCGTCGCGGGACCCTCCGGGGTCGGTAAGGGCACCATCGTGCAGGAGCTGGTGCGGCGCCGGCCGAGCTTCTGGATCTCGGTGTCCGCGGCCACGCGCCCGCCGCGCCACAACGAGGTCGACGGGATCGATTACCACTTCATCTCGCGTGAGCAGTTCGAGCGCGACCGCGACGAGGGCAAGTTCCTCGAGTGGTTCGAGGTCTTCGGCGACCTCAAGGGCACGCCCCGTGAACCGCTCGAGGCCCACCTCGCCGCCGGCGACGACGTCCTCCTCGAGCTCGACGTGAAGGGTGCGCTGGCCATCCGGAAGCAGATGCCGGAGGCGGTGCTGGTGTTCGTGAAGCCGCCCTCGCGCGACGAGCAGCGCCGTCGGCTCGAGGCCCGGGGTACCGACACCCCCGAGGCGATCGAGCGCCGGCTCGACGGCGCCGAGGCCGAGGAGGCCGTCGCGGCCGCCTCGTTCGACGCCATCATCGTCAACGACGACGTCGGCACGGCGGTCGACCAGCTCACTGCTATCCTCGAGACCCGCAGGTAGGAGGCCTTCCGGCCGTCCCGCCGCCCGCCCTCGATACCTCGCCCCTCGATCACCGGAGCCCTTGATGGACCGCCGCGCGACGCTGATGGACCCCCGCATGGAGAACCTGCTCGACAAGGTCGACTCCAAGTTCACCCTGGTGTGCCTCTCCGCCAAGCGCGCCCGCGAGATCAACGACTACTACAACCAGCTCGGTGAGGGACTCGGCAAGATCGTCCCGCCGCAGGTCACGTCGGTGAGCCGCAAGCCGCTGTCCATCGCGATGGAAGAGGTCGAGGCCGGCAAGATCGTCTTCATCCGGCCCGACGACGCCGAAGAGTCGATCAAGTAGCCACCCTCGCGATGGCCGGCACCCCCGACCTTGCGCCCCTCGCCGGTCGCCGGGTCGTCCTCGGAGTATCCGGTGGCATCGCCGCCTACAAGGCCGTCGAGGTCTGCCGGCGCCTGGTCGACGCCGGCGCGTTCGTCTCTCCGGTCCTCACCCAGGACGCGTTGCGGTTCGTCGGTGAGCTCACGTTCTCCGCGCTCGCGTCGGAGCCCGCCCGCACCTCGCTGTTCGGGGGCCCGGACCCGATCCCGCACACCCGGCTCGGCCAGGCGGCGGATCTCGTCGTGATCGCGCCGTGCACGGCCAAGACCCTGGGCAAGTACGCCGCCGGCATCTCCGACGACCTGCTGTCGGCCACGTTGCTGGCGACCCGGGCACCGGTGCTGATCGCACCGGCCATGCACACCGAGATGTGGGAACACCCCGCGGTCCAGGAGAACCTGGCCACGCTGCGCCGCCGGGGCGTGCACGTGGTCGACCCCGAGTCGGGGCGCCTCGCCGGCGGTGACTCGGGCGAAGGCCGTCTGGCCGCGCCGGAGGCGATCGTCGCCGCCGCGGCCGCGGTCCTCGCCGGCTCGTTCGGCGACCTGGCCGGGGTCCGATTCCTCGTCACCGCGGGTGGCACCCGCGAGCCGATCGACCCGGTCCGCTTCGTGGGCAACCGCTCGTCGGGGAAGATGGGCCACGCGGTCGCCGACGTCGCCGCCGCCCGAGGGGCCGCGGTCACGCTGGTCACCACCACCGCACTGCCGGTCGCGGCGGGCGTGGAAGCCGTGGTCGTCGCCACCGCGCAGGAGATGGCCGACGCGGTGTTCGCCCGCTACGCCGAGTCCGACGTCGTCGTGATGGCGGCTGCGGTCGCCGACTTCCGGCCCAAGGCCGTCGCGCCCGAGAAGCTGAAGAAGCAGGCGGGCGTGCCCGAGGTCGTCCTGGAGCCCACGCCCGACATCCTGGCCGGCCTCGGAGCGCGCAAGACCCACCAGCTGCTCGTCGGCTTCGCCGCCGAGACCGAGCGGGTGCTCGAGAACGCCCGGGCCAAGGTCGTGGCCAAGAACCTCGACCTCATCGTCGCCAACGACGTCAGTGCCCCTGATCAGGGCTTCGAGGTCGACACCAATCGTGGAATTCTGATTGAATCGTCGGGATTTGTCGGGGAGACCCCGCTCGTCTCCAAAGTCGAGCTGGCCGGTCTGATCCTGGACCGGATCACGGGAATGCTGGCTCCGGAGCGGGCGCAGCAGGAGGAGCAGCAGCAGTGAGCAACTTCACCTTCACCTCGGAGTCCGTCACCGAGGGGCACCCCGACAAGATGTCGGACCAGATCTCCGATGCCGTGCTCGACGCGATCCTGGCCGAGGACCCGATGGGCCGGGTCGCGTGCGAGACCATGTGCACCACCGGCCTGGTCGTCGTCGCCGGTGAGATCAGCACCCAGGCCTACGTCGACATCCCCCGCATCGTCCGCGAGACCGTCAACGGCATCGGCTACGACCGGGAGTCCTACGGCTTCGACGGCCACACCTGCGGGGTCATCGTCTCGATCGACGAGCAGTCGCCCGACATCGCGCAGGGCGTCGACAAGGCGATGGAGCTCCGCGACGGCACCGGCGACCACTTCGACGAGGTCGGCGCGGGCGACCAGGGCATGATGTTCGGCTACGCGTGCGACGAGACCGTCGACCTGATGCCGATGCCCATCTGGCTCGCGCACCGGTTCAGTCACAAGCTCGCCGAGGTCCGGAAGTCGGGTCTGCTGCCGTACCTGCGGCCCGACGGCAAGACCCAGGTCACGATCGACTACGAGAACGGCGCGCCGAAGCGGCTCAAGACCGTGCTGATCTCGACCCAGCACGCGCCCGGGATCGAGATCGAGGGCCAGCTCAAGCCCGACCTCGTCGAGCACGTCATCCGCCCGCTGCTTCCCGAGCAGTTCCGCGACGACGAGTTCGAGGTCATGGTCAATCCGACCGGGAACTTCGAGCTCGGTGGTCCCCACGCCGACTGCGGGCTCACCGGACGCAAGATCATCGTCGACACCTACGGCGGCATGGCCCGTCACGGCGGCGGCGCGTTCTCGGGCAAGGACCCGACCAAGGTCGACCGCTCGGCCGCGTACGCCGTGCGCCAGGTGGCGAAGGCCATCGTCGCCGCGGGTCTGGCCAAGCGGGCCGAGGTCCAGGTCGCGTACGCCATCGGCGTCGCGCACCCGGTGTCGGTCATGGTCGAGGACTTCGGCACCGCCACGGTCGATCCGGCCAAGCTCGCCGAGCTCGTGGCCGAGGTGTTCGACCTCCGGCCCGCCGCGATCATCGAGCACCTCGACCTGCGGCGCCCGATCTTCAAGCGCACCGCGGCCTACGGCCACTTCGGCCGCTCGGACCAGGGCTTCACCTGGGAAGAGGTCGACGAGCCGGCCGCGCGCCTCAAGTCGCTGGTCTGATTCCACCCCCGGCCCGGCACGGGTTCGCACCGGACCGCGATGATGCGGGGGTGAGCGCCCACGATTCGGCGGTGGTGACGACCTCGCGCGTCTGCCGGGTCCGTCCGGACGTCCCCGCGCTCGACCGATCGTTCGACTATCTGGTTCCCGACGAGATGGCCGATCGTGTGCGGGTCGGGAGCATCGTGCGGGTCGGCCTGCACGGTCGCCGGGTCCGGGGCTGGATCGTCGAGGACGACGTGGTCGCCGAGACCGAGGCGGCCAAGCTCAAGCCCCTGCTCCAGCTCGTCTCCGAAGGACCGCCTCCCGAGCTGGTGGACCTCGCGTCCTGGGCCGCATGGCGCTGGGCCGGACCCAGCGCCGCGCTGCTCCGGGCGGCGTCGCCACCGAACGTGGTGCGGGACCGCGAGGCCGAGGTCGAGCCCGAGCGCGGG